>JACMLA010000407.1 GCA_014379815.1 Bryobacteraceae bacterium
AACCAGAACGCACCTGCTACCGACCCTGGTAGTTTGCAAGGGGGCGGGGAGCATGGCCTGTTTCCTGCAGCTCAACGAGCGCCGTGCCGCACTAGAAGCTGAGGCGAATCGCAGCCTGTAAGATTCTTGGATCGTAGGTCGTCGAAATTACTCCAAAGGTTCCGCTGTTGAAGTTCAGATCGGGGTTGCGGAACTGGGCTGCGTTCAGCACGTTGAAACCTTCGAGAATCAGGTCAGCCTTCAAGCGCTCGCGCAGAAACCGCGTGCTCTTAGAGACACGGAGGTCGAGATTGGTTCGCGCCGGGCCGCGTAACGCGTTACGCCCCAGAGACCCGTATGTTCCGCTTGGCGTCCGGAGTACCTCCAGCCCTTCGGTTGAGAGCGCGGAGGTATCGAACCACGTCCCGCCCGAGGTCCGGGGATCAAGGTAGAGAACAGAATTGACCAGATTCGGCCGGACCAGATTCGCGTCTCCGGCACCGGACGGACCGGGCTGGTCTGTCGCCAGGCTAAACCCGGCATTAACATCGAGAGGCTGTCCCGTGCGATAGGTAAAGATCGGCATCAGAGCCCAGCCCTGCGTGAGCCGATTACGTCCAAATACTTTGTCCAGCGCGAGATCCCAGATCCCGCTGATTGCCACGTAGTGACGAATGTCCTGGTCGGAGGAGGCGCGGAACTGGCGATTGTTGTAGTAGGGGACGCGGCTGCTGACCTGCTCAAAGCCACTGGCATCGTCGATGTTATGCGCCCAGGTCCAGGAGATCTGAGCTTGCAGTGAGCCTAGCGATCCCAGACTGGCATAACGTTTCTGCAAGCTGGTTTGCAGGCTGTTGTAGTTCGCATTTGCGCCATTGATGAACTGTGTTGGGAGAGCCCAGCTATCTGGCCGGGCCGGGTCCTGCAAGTTCAAGCGTCGGCTGGCTGTGCCTGGAACGAAGGGATTAGGGTCGACCAAAGCGGTAAGCTTACGCGAGTTATTGCCAACGTAGCTGGCTTCTGCCACCAGACCCGCTAGAAGCTGACGCTGCAAGCTGAGGTTGTAGTGATAGATGTAGGGAGTGCGCAGATTCGGGTCGACGCTGTATCCGTAGAAAGGGCCGAATTTTTCGTAAAAGTTGAGGTTGGCTTCGGGTGGGCGCGAGGGGAACGGGTTCGGCACGCCCGACACAGCGTAAGGCTGAGCGAACGGACTTGGAGTGGACGTTGTTGTAGCGGCTACAGAGTTGTCAAACGTGATGTACGTGGATCCGGCGAAGGGCGCCACGCCGTTGTACTGGTACAGATCCTCTCCCTTGAGGATGTCGTAGAAGACTCCAAATCCTGCGCGCAAACTAGTGCGTCCATCTCCACGGGGATCCCAGACCAGGCCAAATCGCGGACCGAAGTTGTTTCTGTCGGGAAAGTTTGCCCCGTCCGGAGCCCCTTCGTCTCCTGGGAAAAGTAACCCCGGAGGTGCCAGCGGGAAACGCCGGGACTGTTGCCCGTACGCGATGGAAAAGGATCTGCCCTGCGAGTCCCGGCGGGGCGTGTCGTAGTCGTAACGCAAGCCAAGCGTCAGCACCAGCCGCGGATGAACTCTCCACTCGTCCTGCAAAAAGGCTGAGTATGAACCCATGCGGATGTTGGAAGGCGCTTCAGAATACTGGTAGTAGTAGTCGGGCAAACCCAGCAGAAAGTCTGCACGGTCGTTGCCGGTTCGTACCGCTTGTCCATTCATCCCTGTGAAAGAGTACTGCCCGTTCACGAAAAAGCTGAACACCGAGTTGTTCTGATACGGCGAATACGAGAAGCCGCCTTTCCACGTATGCCGACCTCGGGTCCATGTGAGAGTGTCGGAAAATTGCCAGGTATTGTTGATCACCCGGCTGGGGCCGTAACCGCTGAATCCGGTGGTCATTCCGCTGCTAAACAAAAGTACGGGCGGCCCGGTGGCGTTGTCGGGAGTGGTTGCAATTCCAAGTTCTGCTGGAACCGGCAGGTCCGCTCCAGGCGATGAGCGGAGACGGTTCTGACGCTGGGCAGTCACGCGAGCTTCGTTGACCATCGCCGGCGACAGAACGGAAGTTAAATTGACGCTTCCAAAGTAACGTTGCATGCTGGCGACGGAAGGAAACCCTGCCACATTCGCCCCGTCAAATGGCAAAGTGAGAGGATTTCTGGACCCGCCCAAAGTGACAGACAAGCGATGCACCTGATTGGGAATCCAGTCGAACTTTCCGGTACCCTCGTCCCGGTTGTCTACCGCGCTAGCACGAGGAAACAAGAAGCCAGTGTCAGACGAGGGAATCAAGCCAGCCCCGATAAAGCGCGACGAAACGGCGTCGATGCGATCGCGACGCAGGACGCCCTGGGCTGCCAAAGCGGGATCTGGCTGATACCACGGGCGATTTTGGAGGAAGTCGACGAGGCTTGCCGGAGGGCCCTCCCCGGTGGCGTTGGAGCGCGAAAAGTCACCTGCCAGTTCGGAAGGAGTGAAGACCTGAACCTGGCCACTCCGCTGAACCTGCGCCTGGCGCTGCCCCTGATAGCTCCCAAAGAAGAACAATCGTTGACGACCGTCATAAACCTTGGGGAGAACCACTGGGCCGCCCAGAGTAAAGCCAAATTGATTGCGCTTTAGGCTCTCCCGCGGCTGCCCCAGTTGATTGGAGAAGTACGAGTTGGCATTAAGGGCTTCGTTTCTAAGAAACTCGAACATACCGCCATGCATATCGTTTGTCCCGGACCGGGTAACGATGCTTACGACACCTCCGCCATTGCGCCCGTATTCTGCGCTGAAGTTACTCGTGAGGATCCGAAATTCCAGGATCGTATCGGGATTCGGATTATAGACAACATCGTTATACAGGAAGCTGTTGTTCAGTCCCCCGTCCAGCAGGTACGTTATCGAGTCGTTCCGGCTTCCTGAAACGCTGAAGCCTCCAGTGGAATTAGCATTGCCTGTGGTGCTGGCGTACAGCGAGCCTTCGTTAGTAGGTGTCACACCTGGCTGCAAGAGAGCAAGATCCAGCGCATTCCGGCCATTCAGCGGCAGCTCAACCAGAGGTCTGCTGGTAACAGAGGCGCCCAAAGCGGAGACCAGAGTCTCGACACCACTGATACTTGTGTTTACTTCCAGGACTTCGGTAACGTCCCCAACCTCAAGAGTGATGTCGACTTTTGCGGATTGATTGATCCCGAGGTTCAAAGGTTCTGCTTTGCTTGTCCGAAATCCGGGTTGTTCTGCTATTACTTCGTAGCGGCCAACCGGCAACTGCTGGAACTGGAACGCGCCATTCTCATCGGTAGCGGCTGTCCGGGTTTCCGCTGTCCCTGTATTGCTGATGCGAATTGCGGCATTTTGCAGTGAAGCTCCGGTCTTGTCCGTAATTACACCGAAGATCCTGCCACTAGCGTTTTGTGCCAGCAAGGTACCGGAGCAGCCCAGCAGAACTAACGAAGCGCAAATAAAGAGCAAGGATCTACTATGAATTTCCACATCTCATTGGACAGCTTTCGAATCTTTACTGATGGACTTTCTGTAATGACTAGCAACTGTTAGTTAGAAAAAGAATAGGATTTAGATCTGTGAGCCGCTGGACCCGACGAGCCTGTTTGCTATCTGCTGCTGCGGCGCTGAGCGGCTGCCGTTTAGCGAATAGAACCGCCGCTGATGGCCGAACGGATCTGACCTTTCTTGCATGGGGCGACGGTGATGAGTGGCGGGCACTGGAAAGCGCAGTCGCAACTTATCATTCCCGCCAGAACCATGTGCGCGTACACCTTGAGCAGGTGTCCTATAAATTTGAGGAACGACTGGAAGTGCGACTGGCTGCAGGAGCGGGGCCTGATCTGTTCCGGGTCAGTTACATCAACCTGGGACGGTTCACTCCAGGCGGAGCACTCATCGACTTATCGCCGTGGCTTCCGGCTGACTTAGCCACGCACTTCGACTCAGTAACCTGGTCGGCGGTGCAGTATAGGGGGAAGCCACATGCCGTTCCTTATCATTCGGATACCAGCGCGTTAGTTTGCAATCGCGAGGTTCTGAAGCGGGCCGGAGTTCGCACGCCGGATTCTGCCGGGAATGCATGGACGTGGGATGAGTTTGTCCAAATTAGCCGGCGCATCCGGGACAAGAAACTGACTGAGTTTGCGTTCGGGATGAACTGGACCTTCGGCGGAGCTTTTCGCTGGCTGAATTTCCTATATCAGCATCAGGGCCAGCTCCTTCGCGACGATCTGCTCAGTTCAGCCATCGACTCGCCGGAGGCCCTGGACACCCTTCACTGGACACGCAACTGGTTCGACGAGCGGCTCACGCCCGCAAGCGCGTCTACCAAAACAGGCGGAAATGTTCATCAACTCTGGCTTGCTGGTGTGGTGGCAATGCAGTTCGACGTCGGTGTCAATGAACTCCGGCTCTTTCCACCGTCATCTCCCTGGGATGTCACATTCTGCATTAGAGACCGTCAGAATGCCTCGGAACTCGGCGGTACCGCGATTGGCG
>JACMLA010000408.1 GCA_014379815.1 Bryobacteraceae bacterium
AAGAGCCAACCCGCAATGGCGCGATACGAAGCTTGACGTGCACGCGCTGGCCATCTTTCGGGGCGCTCAGGCCTACATTAGTCCCTCTGCTTATCCTTCAAAAAAGGAGCATGGGCGTGTCGTGCCGACTTACAACTACGTCGTCGTGCATGCGCACGGACCATTGACGGTGATCCAAGATGAGTCTTGGCTTCTGGCAAACGTTCGTGCCCTGACCATGCAGCACGAAGCCGGGTTCGCGCAACCCTGGAAAGTGGAGGACGCGCCGGAGCCCTATGTCGCGGGCCTGCTAAGGGGCATCGTAGGGTTGGAGCTCAGGATCGAACGCCTGGAAGGCAAGTGGAAGGTGAGTCAGAACCGACCACAAAACGATCGGATTGGAGTTGTGTCTGAACTACGTGCCCGAATGGACCCCGCCGTCTCGGCAATGGCGGACGAGGTTGAAGCCGGACTTGACTAGAAGTGTGGTCTACGTTTTCGGAACAAGTCCAGCGTCCGGTTTCGATTGAGCCTAGCACTGCCAGATGTACTCAAGGAAGGCGTTCTCCAGTTGCCTGGTACACCGGAATGCCGAACTGCAGCGAGTTAAGAAGACGGTAAATTAGCGCTTCTCGTCCGAAACATCGATGACGCAGTTTGTTCCCGCCTCTCTGCCACCACAAAAGAAACTTTCCAAGATAAACAAATTCCCTTCAGAAACGCGCAGGTACTAGCAGAAGGGTCTCGCGAGTGTTCCGTAGTGCGTCACGCGCACCACTGTATGTGCTTGTCGCATGTCGGGAATCACACCCAATTAAGCGAATACGAACAGGAGATGTGTGAAATGAGGAAGCAGAATGCCTTTTGGCAGTTCAGCGCCATCCTTTGCGCCTTGGCGATACTAGCGTTACCTAGCGCCGGTCTTGCTCAAGCGATCAACGGTAACATCGTCGGAACGGTTTTTGATGCCACAGGGGCGGCTATTCCCAATGCAACGGTAGAACTATCAAACCTCTCGACAGGCACGAATACGTTAACCAGCAGTGGCAGTACCGGCGAGTTTCGATTCAACAATGTGGCAGTCGGGAAGTACAACCTGACCGCTAGTGCCGGCGGGTTCAGCAAGTTGACGCTTACGGATTTGCAGGTTGAACTGAACCGAACGCTGACGGCAAATGTGAAGCTGAATCTTGGGAATGTGAGTTCGGAAGTGACCGTCGTCGACGCGTCAACCGCCATCGACACCACCACGGCGCAGGTGCAGAACACATTCACAACCGCGCAGGCGCTCGAACTGCCACAGTCCAGCAATGGAGGCAACGGCGTTCTCAACCTCAGCCTGCTTGGAGCAGGAGTCAGCTCAGGCGGTGGGGTAGGTTCGGGAACCGGTCCCTCGATCGGTGGACAACGCCCGACCAACAATAGCTTCAATATTGAAGGCGTCGATAACAATCGGCGCGACGTGACGGGGCCGAATGGTTATGTGTCGAATGAAGCAACGCAGGAATTTTCGCTTTTGCAGAACCAGTACAGCCCCGAATTCGGCCATTCTTCCGGAGGTATTTTCAACACGGTGATCAAGAGCGGCACCAACCAGATTCATGGCTCGCTATACGAATACCTGCAGAACCGAAAGCTGAATGCGGTGGATGTCTCGCAGTCCCGTCAAGGCCTGACCAGCAATCCGCGCTTCGATCAGAACCGGTTGGGTGGAACCGTTGGCGGACCAATTGTCAGGAATAAGCTTTTCTATTTCGGTAACTTCGAGTATCAGGCTCTCGGCCAGGCAAGTGTTCCCTCTGCGGGTGTGTTCGCTCCAACTGCGGAAGGCTATTCGCTTCTCGATCGTATGAGCGGGATTTCGCAGACCAACTACGACATCCTCAAGAAGTATCTTGCGCCAGCTCCGGCCGCTTCAGACAATACGGTGGTCAACGGACGGAACATCCCCATCGGAATCCTGCCGATCAACGCTCCGAACTTTCAGAACGCGTACAACCTGGTTTCTTCGAGCGACTACAACATCTCCGATAAGGACCAGCTGCGGGTTCGCTACGTTTACAACAAAACCGACACCATCGACAACACCGCTGCGCTGCCCGTGTTCTTCGCGTTGCAACCGAGTCGTTCCCATCTGGCAACCCTCGCTGAGTACCACACGTTTGCGCCAAACCTTACAAACGAATTTCGTGCCGCTTACTCCCGATTTTTCCAGATTGTTCCAGTCGGTGATTACGAGTTTCCGGGGCTCGACGTCTTTCCGAACCTTCAAATCAATCAAGATCTCAATGTGCAAATCGGGCCCAATCCAAATGGACCGCAATCGACTGTCATCAACACCTATCAATTGGTGAACAACGTCAGCTGGAACAAGAGCCGCCACTCGATGAAGTTTGGGTACGATGGGCGCAAAATCATCGCTCCGCAGGTGTTCGTGCAGCGTGCGCGCGGCGACTATCAGTATAAGAACCTGGAGCAGTACTTGCTCGACCAGGCACCGAGCGACGCCGGTGAGCGGAGCGCGGGCTCCTTCCCCTTTGCAGGCGACCTGCTTTCGCACTATGCTTTTGTCAACGACGAGTTTCGTCTTCGACCGAATCTGACCCTGAATCTGGGTCTCCGCTACGAGTTCGTAGACGTGCCGTTTGGCAGCAAGCTGCAACGCCTGAACAGCGCGTCCAGCGTGCCGGGACTGATCAGTTTCAATGAACCGAAGGCTCAGAAGAACAACTGGGCGCCGCGTATCGGAATCGCGTATTCTCCGGGAAACGCTGGCAAAACGTCCATTCGCGCTGGCTTCGGAATGGCCTACGATCAGATTTATCAAAACCTCGGGATCCTGTCCCTGCCTCCGCAATTCTCGACAACCCTCAACGTGACGGGAAACGAGACCAATTTCCTCAAAGGCGGCGGCCTTCCGAACACTATCTCCAGTAATCCAAGTGCGGCCGAGGCACGCGTGCTCACTTCCAGCTTTGTTCCGGATCAGCAGCGTCCGTATTCCCTCTCCTGGAACATCGGTGTACAGCACGTCTTCCACAACGACTACACTGCCGAAGTACGTTACCTGGGAACCAGGGGTGTTCACCTGCCAGTGCAGGTCCGGCTGAACAGGACTACTAACGTGACACCGACGCAAAGCCTTCCCACCTATCTCACAGCGCCCTCGCAGGCACAACTCGATGCACTTCCACTGACTCTTCAAGCGCTGCAAGCTCTAAGCACAAATAGTTTTGCATCGGCAGGTTTCGCCAACAACATTACCGGCTTCATGCCCTGGGGCAATTCCAGTTACCACGGTTTGGCCGCTCAACTTACCAGGCGCTTTTCAAATGGTCTGTACTTTCTCGGCGCCTACACGTGGAGCCACAACATTGACGACAGTACTGCCGCGATCTTTTCCACATTCCTGACGCCGCGCCGTCCACAGGATTTCGGCAATCTGCGGAACGACCGGTCTTCCTCCGCGCTCGATCGCCGCCAGCGCTTTACTTTTACCAGCAGCTACGACGTTCCGTGGTTCAAAAACTCCGGATGGTCAGTCAAGAATCTGTTAGACAATTGGCTAGTGAACGGTACCTATACTTACGAAAGTCCGGAGTACGCAACGGTGCAGAGCGGTGTGGATTCCAACCTGAATGGAGACACTGCGGGTGATCGTGCAATTGTCAACCCGGCAGGTGCGGATGGCATGGGCAGCGACGTCACGGCGCTCACAAACAGTAGGGGCGCCACGGTCGCATATCTGGCGATGAATCCGAATGCCCGATACATCAAAGCTGGTCCCGGTGCATACGCGAATGGGGGACGGAACACGCTTCCACTGCGTCCTATCAACAATGTCGACTTTTCCGTTCAGAAACGGTTTACCTATACGGAACGGATGAAATTCGAAGTAGGCGCGCAGCTGTATAACGCCTTTAACCACGCGCAATTCGTTCCTGGATTCCCGAGTACGGTGGGTCCCCGAACTCGCACGGACACCCGCAACCAACTAATTCCAGGCAACTCAATCTTCAACCAGTCGGAAGCTGTATTCAGCAGCAATCCGCGCGTGGTTCAGATTTTCGCCCG
>JACMLA010000409.1 GCA_014379815.1 Bryobacteraceae bacterium
CCGGTGGACGGTAAATCCCCGGGACTCGGCAGCAGCTATAAAGGGCCGCTCCGCTTCTGAGGGGGTGGCCAGACAGACGAGGGAAATGGACGTCGAACTTGACGACATCTGTGTCGCCCAATTCAGGACGGTCGTTTCCGCGCCTCCGTACGCGATTGAGTGAATCAGGTGCGCCGCCCGGAGAACCCGGCGAGGCTGCTCTGAGGTCCGATTTGGAGTTGCGCGCAGAGTAGCAGATGTCATGTCATTCCTCGGTCACAAAGCCAAGGATGTTGCCTCTCGCGCTCCGGATCTCTTGTTGCGCCCGGCTTAGACTAGTGACCGATGTAGCATCAACTGCCGCAACCAGGACTACGCCATCGCACATGGGTGCGAGCGCTACCGGCTCAATTGCAAGGTCAACAGGCGCGGTTGCGATCAGTATGCAGGTAAAGCGCCGTCGGGCAGAGTTCAGATAGAGTCGAAAAGACTCGGAACAGATAAAGCGCAAAAGCTCGTCGGGCTGACAAGTGGGCTGTGCCAGCGTGTAGCCCGATGTAACAGATTCTGAAAAGCCGGCAACTATCGGAAGGGGGACGGCCGCCTCGAAGTCCTGTTCTGTGTGACCGCGATTCAGGTCAAGAACAAGCACCCGTGCGCCGCCAAGTTGCATTAGGCCGGCGGCAATTTGATACACAACTCCGGCGGGGGAGAGGGGTTGCGTGACAGGACTAAACTGCACCACAAAACAACCAGCTTCAGAAGGTCGAAACTGCAGCAGCTTGACTGTGAAACGCAGAATACTGGGGCTGACCCAGTCACCCGAAACCGGCGCTTGAGCTGCTCCTGTGCCATGCGAAGCGGATCTGATGTTTGCCGGTGCACTGTCCGCAATCAAACTTTTATCTCCACGCATGCCGACTCTCGAGGGAACTTAAGGAGCTGTTGCGCCCGATCAGCATTACCAGCCACGGATTCAGCGGAGATCCCCGTAGCCATGAGAATGCTTCGAGAGACACCAGCGAGAAAATTGCTTCCACTGGAAAGGCCAGCAGCTTTCCTTTCCAGTGACGCTTGAGCCGCAGAAAGCCCCAGTATCCTGACACCGGCAATGCGCGAAACCTGGCGCAGCCCGCAGCAAGGAACAGACTCTGATAATCCCCGAAAGACAAAAGGAACGAGTGGGCTGGAGAGTTCAGGCGGGGGACGACACAGTTTGCGGCGCGCCCGTGGAACAGGTCCAGTGGGCACAACTTGTTCGGGCTGCTTGCCATGATCCATCCGCCCGGCTTCAGGACACGAACCATCTCCCGCGCCAGTTGACCACGCTCTTCCTTGTAGTGAGGCAAGAGCTCCGCTGTGTCATCCTTCACGCCTACGTGAGGGAATACGCAGCCGCAGTACACAATATCAAAGCTTTCGTTCTCAAAAGGCAGTTGCTTGCCGTTTGCCAGATACAGCCTGTCGCGCTGCTGTCTTTGTTCCCAGACATCGGTCCGGCTTCCGCAATCGATTCCATACGCATCGAAGCCAGCCCTTGCAAGGACATCCACATCCTTGCCTACACCGCAGCCAACCGAGAGAACGCCTGGCGCACCTTCCTTCTGCGTCAGCCTCCGGAACAGCGGAAGCATATAATTCGTCGTCGCGTGCTCGCTTAGCAGCTCCTCATAGGCACTACGCCCGGAATCGGCGACGTCGTCGAAACGCCCACCCGCAATCAGATCCGGAAACCCTCTCTGCCATTGGAATTCTGCGCCGCACGAGTTGCAGAAAATGACATTACCGGACCAGTCAAGAGTGAAACGGCACAATGGGCACACCACGGTTACGCTGCTGCCTGCCGGACTCACACGGTTACTGATCAAGTTGTGCATCCTAAGCTGTAGCGGCGATGGCTGTATCGGCGATCAATGGGTCTTCGGAGCATCGCGGAATCGCCAGATAGGAACCGAACGTCTTTTCCAGACCCTCAGTCAGACTGGTCTTAGGTGTCCAGCCCAGAAGCCTGAGTGCGTCGCTGTTGGAAGATACACTGCGCCACAGTTCCGAACTCCGGACCGGGGTCGCATTAGGAATAACCTCAAGCCCGCTATTCAGAGCACGCAAAACTTGCTGGCTTAGATCGTAGATGGTGATCTCCTGTCCTCCTCCAATTGGAATAGCGCAACCCTCTGCGGCCGGCTGGCGCGTGACAGCGAGAAGAGCGTCAACTGCGTCGTCAACATACAGGGGATCCCGGGTCTGTCCACCGCCTTGCAGGCGAACCGGTTGCTGCTTGAGGAAACAATCATGAACGTAAGTGATCAGGTTCCAGTTCTGGCGCGGCCCATAGACAAACGTCATCCGGAGACAAACCACCTTCAGATTCGACAGCCTTGCCGCGACCTGCCACTGCTGCCAGGCGGCTGCTTTAGCCACCGCGTACGAACAAACAGGGTCTACGGCCTGACCCGCTGTATAGGGAACCGGACCATTCCCAAACACCTTGACCGAATCGGCTACGACGAGGAGCCGCACACCGGCCCTCACGGCAGCTTCCAGCACATTGACCGACCCAATCAAGTTAGTTTCGATACAGCAACGTGCTTGCGTGGTGCACTCAGGTCCGTCAGGGTGCGCGGCGAGATGAAACACGACGTCAGGCCGGAAAGCTGAAAGGGCGCCCGAGAGCTTCTCTGCGTCTCGTACGTCGCATGAGAGCGCCTGAACGCCACGATGATTACCAAGAGGAAGACCACGATCCGGCTTCTCACTGGAAACTGCGGATCGCGAGATGGAGAGCGTTTCCAGGCCTAGCGACGCGAGCCGGTGGATCAGATGCTGGCCGATGAAGCCGGTACCGCCTGTAACCGCGAACTTTCTGTCAGAGAGGAAGCTCATCAGCTGCACCCGTAATCCCGCATCTAAAATGCACCATCGCGACGAAGGACGACCACGAAGGTTCGCAGGAATATCTGCAGGTCCAGAAGAGGGCTACGGCGTCGAACGTACTGGCAATCGAGCTCAAGTCCTTCGAGGAACTTGAGACGGCTTCGGCCAGACACCTGAGCAAGGCCGGTGATTCCAGGACGCACGGAAAACTTGATCAGGCTCTCGTGCGCATAATAGGGCAGGACTTCAAGGACCTCGGGTCTTGGTCCCACCAGCGCCATTTCCCCACATACTACATTAAACAGACTTGGCAGTTCGTCCAGCGAAGTGGCGCGCAGGAAAGCGCCGATCCTTGTCACCCTCCGATCTCTGGGCACCTTGAAATAGAGTTGACCCAGTTCCGAGGAAGAGTAGGTTTTTAGCTTGTGTGGGGACAAATCATCGGCATTCGCCACCATAGTGCGGAATTTCCGGAACCGGAACGGAAGGCCATATCTGCCGACCCTCCATTGCTGAAACAGAACAGGGCCCGGAGAATCGAGGCGCACGGCAATCGCGATCACCAGTTGCAGCGGCAGGGTCAGCAAAAGTACTGCGGAAGCAATGAGACAGTCCCACACTCTTTGAATCAGCGGCGTATTCTCTGAATACGGCATCTCCTGAATGGTCTTGAGAACCTTATCTGCACTTGGCAACGGGATTGCCCTCGCAGCAACCGGAACTGCGTTGCCCGAAGCAGGTGAACATTTATTTTGCAACCTCTTAGCCATCTGCGTCGCCGTCACCCCGCCTTGGTTGCCTGCATAGCAGGGGCGCCCGCTCCAACTGCGTAGGAGAAGCCTCTGCCCGGGCCCGAACGTGTTTGTTCCGGGGAAGTTGTGTCTGCCCGGTCAGACATAGCGCTGATTGTCGCGGCGATCCCGGTTGGGAAATCTGTGCGGGGCCGAAAGGCAAGCGCCTTACAAAGCTTGGTGGTGTCCAGAAGACAATCTCCGGACTCGACAATCTCGTAATCAGGTGGCCAGGGAGCAAAAAGCAAGTTCCCGGGACAAGCGCGATGGATTTCATCTGCTGCGTCCCGGATGCTGATGCCATTACCTCGCCCAAAGTTGAAGACTTGATTTTTTGCAGCCGGATGGATGCCGCAGCGCAACATCCCTTCGACGACATCGTCGATGTAGAGAAAGTCGCGGACCTGCCGTCCATCGCCAAACAACGTGATCGGGTTTCCCTGAACGGTGTTTCTAATCATCGAATTCAAGAAGCCCTGCCAAATCCCGCTTCGTCCCGCGTCAGGACCAAATACGTTAGATATCCGGCAAATTGTATAGCTGATCGCACCATGCGATGCCGAAATCTGGTGATAATGCTCGGCGCAAAGCTTGTGGGAGGCATACATGCTCCCCGGTGCGAGGGGGGAATCTTCTCGTAGAAGAGCCCTGTGCGTTGGCCCATATACAAGCCATGAACTGGAAAAGACTACGTGAGGCCTGGCTCTCGAGTGGGCACATGCAGCAAGGAATTGCAGTTGGGAGCCACAAATAGAATCCAGGCTTTCCTTTGGCTGCCGATTGCTCTCGACTGCTCCAGAACTTCCAGCCAGATTGTAAACGACCCGAACCGAGGCCAGCGCGTCGCGCATGACACCTTCGTCTGTTTCGTTTCCCGTCAGCTGGAACCAGCGAACCTGCTTGCCCCACGGACGAGCAGTGTCCGACCGTTCTGAGCGACTTAAGACCCTGACCTCGGAAGTGAAGTTGAGGAGAGCGCGAACCAGGTGCATTCCAATAAAACCCGTGCCTCCCCAGACAAGCACCGGGAAATCCCCAGTAAGGGAGCGATGTTCCGCGATGCCGGGTTCAAACAAGCGAATCTCCTCCCTCGTGTAGAAGGTATATCGCCGACGATTTGCCAAACGCAGTCAAGACTCGACCGCCATCCGACAGTTCGACTGGCTTTAAAGTGTTAGGTCCGATTGGGAAGTGTAGAACATCCTAATCCCGCTTGCAAGCAGAATTCGAAGCTCCCATAGAAAGGCTTGTGTGTTATTCTTCTCCAAACCCAAGTGAAGCAATCCGAACGTGGGGTTCACGGTCGTATGCCGGACTTTGCCCTGCCAGCGAAAGATGCGCAACAATTGGCAGCCTCCCCACGCGGATTTGGCCTTCGCGGCCGTGCGCTTGTAATCGTCGTTCCCAAGTTATTGAATGGACTTTCTGTCTTCGCCGTGAATCTTTACATTCTTTCGCGCTTGAGTCCGTTTGAGTTTGGCATTCTGACTTTCGCCATGACCGTAGTCGTAACCATTGACGGTCTGGTCAACGCCGCGGTAGACGTCGCGGCGCTGAAAGAGGCAACCCGGGCGCGGATTCAAAATATTCTTCCGGTTGACTCTATCGAAGTAGCGGCACTGCTGATCAAGAGTTGCGGATGGCTGGCCATGCTGTTGGTCTGGCTGATTGCGGCCATTTCCGGTGGAAAATTAACGGATCGGCCCTTCAGGACCCCTGCCTCTATCGCCCGCGCGGCGGGGCGACCGAGA
>JACMLA010000410.1 GCA_014379815.1 Bryobacteraceae bacterium
GGGCCATGTGATGGCGCTCCATCGCTTTGGCATAGCTGCGGGCGCACCTATGTTTATCCCCGGTCTGGGAGCGTTCATCCGCCTGCGGCAACTGCACATGGACCCCATCGAAGACTCGCGCGTTGGCCTCGCGGGACCTTTGTATGGATTTGGCGCAGCTATATTCGCGTATGCGGTGTATTCCGCTACCGGGTGGAAGGCTTGGCAGGCGATTGCGCATTTTGGCGCGTTCATTAATTTATTCAATTTGATACCGGTTTGGCAGCTGGACGGCGCCCGGGGCTGGAGGTCCCTTGCCTACCAGCAGAGACTTCAGATCACGGGGCTGATGGCGTTGCTATGGGTGGGAACGTCAGAACCCCTTTTGCTGATCCTTGCTCTGGTTGCCGGATTCCGCTGCTTCAAGCGAAGTGATGCGGCGGAGCAGCCGGACACGGTCGGGTTCTGGCAGTTTGGCGGAGTTCTGGTAGGTCTGTCGCTGCTGGCGATGCTGGCCAAGACTAGCTTGACAGGTAGCGAATAAACAGCGAATATTGGGTGTGTTGTTCCCGGAGCTTTCGCCGTCAGCGGGTCTTATCGGTATCGCGAAGTTAGCCGCTGACGCACCTGTGCTGGAAGCGAAGAGCCGGGTCGAGTATCGGGATCTGGAGAACCGGACGCTGATTGGGCGTGTCGGCACCAAGCGACCTTTGCCGTTCGATCACACGATCAACCCATATAGAGGTTGTGAATACGGCTGTAAGTACTGCTACGCGCGCTACACGCACGAGTTCATGGAGCTACGCGAGACCGAGCAATTTGAGACCCTGATTTTCGCCAAACATTTCGAGCCACATGCGTTTCGGCGTGAGCTGGCAAAGATTCCGCATTCTGCGCGCATTGCCATCGGAACCGCGACAGATCCGTACCAGCCAGCCGAGCGCCGCTACCGGATCACCCAGCAAATTCTCAGCGTTTTCCAGGAAGACCGGGGCAGGCATGTGAGCATCACCTCCAAGTCCGATCTAATTCCAAGGGATAGCAGTCTGCTGGTTGCCGTTGGGCAGCGCAACGATGTTCATATCCTGCAAACGATCACCACGATGGACGCCGCTCTCGCACGCATCCTCGAGCCGTATGCTCCTCGACCGGATCTGCGCATCGAGTGTGTTCGCAAGCTCAGCGAAGCTGGAATTCGCGTGACGGTTATGAATAGTCCGGTCCTGCCGCTTCTTAACGATTCGCGCGAGAGTCTGGCCCAGGTTGCTGCTGCGGGAAAGGCCGCCGGTGCTTCGTATTTTGTGGCTCAGCCTCTGTTTTTGAAGCCATGTGCACGCGAGGCATTTTTCCCCATGCTGGAGCAACAGTTTCCGCATCTGGTGAGACGGTATCGCGAGCGGTATGCCCGCGAATCCTACCTGAAAGGCGCCTATCCTGAGATGCTTGCGGAGAGAGTTCGTTCTGTCAGAGAGGAGTACGGCCTCACCAATCGGCATGGCAGAGAAGCGCTTCCGGATTTGTGGCCGGAGAAAGATCAGTTGACCTTGTTCGAAGCTTAGAGAGGTTCGACGCTTAAAGAGTCTGGATCAGCCTTGCTACCAGGGCAACGCGGTCGGGAAGCCGGTCGGTAAGAAGATACTCGCCGGCAGTGTGTGCGCCATCACCCACAGCCCCCATCCCGTCGAGGGTCGGGATTCCTAATGCTGCGGTGAAGTTTCCATCGGAGCCACCGCCCACTGAGGTCTCGTTGAGTACCACATCAAGCTCTTTTGCAATGCCTCTTGCATTTCGAAACATTCCGCTGATAGCAGGTGTTTTTTCCAGAGGAGGACGATTTAACCCTCCTTCGACTGCCAGGCTGCACCGCTTATCGACAGGCTTCAGGCTGCGGAACTTGCGTTCCACACTGTTCCAGTCTTTTGTTTTCGCGACGCGAATGTCGAAATCGCAGCGGGCGTGATCCGCGACCACGTTGGTGCGGGTACCTCCGGAGATCACACCCGGATTTACTGTCACGCCTCGCGACATGTCGGTGAAACCGGAGGCGGTATTTATCTGCAGCGCGAGTTCGGTAATAGCACTTGCCCCAGCGGTGAAATCCAGACCGGCGTGCGCTGCTTTTCCTTTTACAATCAGACCGATGTTGCCGACACCTTTACGCGATGTCTTGGCCTTCCCGTCCAGACCGGCAGCGGGCTCACCCACAATCACGGCAACGCTATTCTCTGCATTGCGCTCAGTCAGGGCACGTGAAGTGGGACTGCCCATCTCTTCGTCAGAGTTCACCTGTAAGAGCACGCGCCGCCGGACAGGAATATCCAGTTCGATGAGAGCACGCATGGCAAAGCAGAAAATCGCCAGGCCACCCTTCATGTCAAATACGCCCGGTCCGTGCATACGCCCGGCCTCAAGGTGGAATGGCATAACGCGCAACGTACCGGCACGATACACGGTATCGAGGTGACCCAGCAGCAGGATCTGACCGTCCTTTTTACCTCCGGGAAGGTGGAACTCGCAGACAAGATGCGGTCCGAATCCGCCGTTTGCCTGAGTGGTGTGGACGCTTGCTATGTCCCCGATCCGGGCTGCGAACAGCTCGGCACAGCGTGCAGTCAGCGCCGCGTCGTCGCTTGGACTTTCGCATTCGACAAGTTCGCGCACAAACATTTGAATTGCATTTTGTTTGTTCCGAACGTGGGCGAGAACAGAGTCCATGATTGTTATACTTACGATAACTAATGCCAATTCTCGATATTCAGGCAA
>JACMLA010000411.1 GCA_014379815.1 Bryobacteraceae bacterium
GATTACGACAACGATGGCTGGCTCGATATCCTCCTGCTGACCGGCTCTCGTCTGCCCGCTAATCCCACCAATCTGAAAGGCGGAGTAGCGACCAATCGCCTGTATCGAAACAACCGGAATGGCACGTTCACCGACGTCACGAAACGCGCAGGTCTGGAACGTACGATGTGGGCGTCAGGGGTATGCGTGGGAGATTTCGACAATGATGGATCAGAGGATCTCTTCATCACCGGCTGGGGTGAAAATGTCCTGTATCGCAACAATGGCAATGGGACTTTCAGTGACATCACGCGCGAGGCAGGGCTAATACCTGCGGAGCCGAGGTGGGGTGCAGGTGCAACCTGGATCGACTATGACCGTGATGGCAAGCTGGACCTTTTCGTATCTAACTACCTGAAGTTCGATCTGAAGACCATGCCTCTGCCTGGAGCGCGGAAAGATTGTAACTGGAAAGGTCTGCCTGTGAATTGCGGTCCACGGGGACTTGAATTGGAGGTGTGCTCGCTGTATCACAACAACGGCGATGGCACCTTTACGGATGTTTCGGAGAAGTCGGGCATCGTCGCGGCGGGGCGGCGTTTCGGAATGACGTCTGTTGTCGCCGATTTTGATGACGACGGCTGGCAGGATCTGTATGTGGCATGTGACTCGACGCCGAGTCTGCTATTGCGCAATTTGCGTGACGGTAAGTTTGCGGATATTGGTCTTGAATCTGGCACGGCAGTGAACGAAGACGGCCGCGAACAGGCAGGTATGGGCCTCGCGATCGGTGACACGACCGGAAGCGGGCGGATCGACATCTTCAAGACGCACTTTGCCGACGATACTCCGGTGCTCTACCGCAATCGCGGTCAGGGAATGTTCGATGACGTCACTGGACGAGCGGGTCTGGCGGGTCTGAGCCGCTATGTGAGCTGGGGTGCCGGCATGTTCGATTTCGATAACGATGGCCATCTCGATCTGCTCGCCGTAAACGGCAACGTCTATCCCGAGATCGAAGAGAAACTGCCGGAGTACCCTTACCGAAACCCTCGGGTACTGCTACTTAACAATGGGCGGGGTGGGTTTACCGACCGCAGTGCAGAAGGCGGCCCGGGCATCAACGCGCGCCATTCCAGCCGGGGTGCCGCATTTGGGGATTTCGACAACGACGGGGACGTCGACGTTCTCGTGATGAATATGAATGAGCTTCCCTCATTACTGCGAGCTGACGTTCCGGCCGCAAATCGCTGGATCAAGTTCAAGCTTGTGGGCACGACGTCAAATCGGACAGCGATTGGTGCGAAAGTGACGGTCACTGTGGGAGGGAGAAAGCAGGCGCAGTCGGTACAGAGCCAGTCCAGTTTCTATTCGCAGAATGATCTGCGGCTGCACTTTGGCTTGGGCACCGCGACGCAGGCGGACAGCGTCGAAGTGCGGTGGCCGAACGGACTGAAGGAAACGTACAAGAGTTTCAAGGCCAATCAGGTTGTCGTACTTCGGGAAGGCGATGCGAGCAAGACTTCCGGATGACGAGCGCTACTGAACGGTCCGTGTTTTCCGGTTCATGTAGTCCATCAAAAGATACTGACCCAAATTCACTGGCGTAGTGAAATATGCCTTACCACGGCAGAGTTCGGTTACCTTCTGGATGAACTGCACCAGACCGTAGTCGCTGGCGAGCATAAAGGTATTGATCAGGATGCCCTGTTTGCGGCAACGCCCTACCTCTTCCAGCGTGCGACTGATTACAAGAGGATCGAGGCCGAATGCATTCCGGTAGACGCGGCCGTCTTCCAGGGTAAGGCACGAAGGTTTACCGTCAGTGATCATGACGATCTGCTTCATGTCTTTTTTCTCCTGCTGCAAAAGTCGTTGCGCCAGAATCAAGCCGTCCCGCGTGTTGGTGTAGTACGGTCCTACTTCCACCCTCGCCAGGTCGCCCAGCCGCACTTCTTCAGCGGAGTCGTGAAAGAGCACCAGCCGTAGCGTGTCTCCAGGATATTGCGTTCGGATCAGGTGAGAGAGCGCCAGGGCAACCTTCTTTGCAGGTGTGAACCGGTCTTCGCCGTAGAGGATCATGCTGTGACTGCAATCCAGCATCAGGACGGTGGCACAGGAACTCTGATACTCGCTCTGATGAACGTGCAGATCCTGATACTCGAGATTCAACGGTAGCCCGAGTCCTTCGCGCCGAAGAGCCGAGAAGAGTGTCTCGCTGACATCCAGATTCAGCGTGTCCCCAAATTCATAAGCGCGGGAGGATCCGCTGGTTTCCACGCCGGTAGATAGTTCGCGCGTATCATGAGCCCCGAAACTCGCTCGCCCCAACCCTGCCAAAAGGTCTTTCAGCGTTTTGAAGCCAAGAAAGTCAACCGACTTATCTGTGATGTCGAACTTGACGTCGCGAGGCTGGTCTTCCTTGCCGCCCTGCTGTCCTGACTGATCTATGTTGAGATAGCCTTCGTCCGCAAGCTTCTGGACGAGCTTGTCCATCAGTCCGTCCATCTCTTCCGGAGACATGCCGTCCAGCTTCTGCTGCATGGCCTCACGCATGTTCTCGTCGAAGAGGTCACCATCGCGCAAAGCACGCTCCAGAGCTTCCTTCAGACGCTCGAGAGAGTGCTTGTCCATCTCGTTGAAGCTCATGAACTGAGATTCAAAGCCGCTTTGAAGAAAGAAGTCGGACAATGCGCGCATGAGGTCTTCGGCGGTCAGGCCGAAGTCCTCACCGGTGTAATGCGAGTACTCGATCCACTTCATCGGTTAGCCTACTGATACTGCCGTCTGTTTTGCTTCCGTGTCGGCTCTTCTTCCCGCTCTCTTTCACGATCGCGGCGCCGCTCACCAACGCTGAACTCGTACTGCTCCGACCGGTTAAGCCGGCGATGCGCATACAAGCCCTCAAGAACAAATTCCGCAGCGCCAGCCCTGACGGCGTCGGGCTCATTCTCACTGAGTCCAAGCTCGCGAGTCCGTTCCATCAAGCCTGGGATCGGTTCAAACTGCGCCAGCATCGATGCCGCATCGACAGATTCGTCGATTCGGATGTTGCCGCCCGCTTCAAACCATTTGAGGATGGAGTTGACGTTGGCACCTTCGTAATAGCCGCTGTAGACTTTGCCTACGGCGCTTCGAATCAGCTCACGCGCAATTGCGTCTCCGCCTTTCAGTTCGCCTTCGTACTCCAGTTCCAGCTTGCCCGTAATAGAAGGAAGGGCAGCGTAGATGTCGACGATCCGCGGCTGTGTGAAGGTCTCGCCGGCGCGCAGAGCACGTCGCTCGGCATTGGACACTACGTTCTCAAGGACAGTTATCGGCAGACGCTGAGACACACCCGACCTCTTGTCGACGCGCTTGTCATCGCGAGCCAGGAAGGCGATATTCTCGACAACTTCGCGGATGTACGCGGGAACTTGCATCTGTACCGGCGACTGACGCGCGATCCAGGATTCCTGCGTCGTGATCTCAATACCGTGCTCGACTGTGACAGGGTAGTGTGTACGGATCTCGCTCCCAATGCGGTCCTTCAAGGGCGTGATGATTTTTCCACGAGCCGTATAGTCTTCCGGATTGGCAGTAAAAACAAGCAGTACGTCGAGCGGCAAACGAACAGGGTAGCCCTTAATCTGGACGTCGCCCTCCTGCATGATGTTGAACAGACCTACCTGAATCTTTCCTGCAAGGTCCGGGAGTTCGTTTACAGCGAAAATTCCCCGATTGGCGCGCGGTAA
>JACMLA010000052.1 GCA_014379815.1 Bryobacteraceae bacterium
AGTCCAGGGCAGACCAGATTGACGGCGATACCACGCGGCGCAAGCTCAAATGCATAGTGTCGAAACAGCGCTTCAAGCGCGCCTTTACTGGATCCAACGGCGCCATATCGGGGCAGCGAACGAGTAGCGCCAATCGAAGTGATTCCTACAATTCGTCCACCCGCTCCCATCATCGGAATCAATTCGATCAGCAAGGTTCTGGATGGAAAACACATTCACTTTGAATGTCCAGGTAATATGCTTCTCCGTGAGAGCAGCAGTTTCCCGGTGAACGCCACTGGCCGCCGAGTGCACAACAACATCGATACGATCCGTAGTCTGGCGAATCGTCTTCAGTGCCTGTTGCAGTCCATCTTCGTCGGCGATATCAGCGCGCACACACTGAATCGAAAGCCCGCGCGCCTCGGGCTCCGTGGGCAACCGGTCAGCAGCCTGACGGTTCCGCGCGTAAATGGCGAGAACGTGATAGCCCGATGCAGCAAGGCTCAGGCTGATTGTCATTCCCCACAGTCTATCGGGCCATACTTGTTGTTCTGCTTGCCTCAGCGCACTAGTTACTGGGCGGCCAGTGCTTGTTTAACTTCTTCGGCGTGGCCGGCGGGCTTCACTTTGCGAAAGATTTTGGCGACTTTGCCATCTTTGCCGATGATGAAGGTAGACCGGTCGACCCCCATATACTTCTTCCCGTACATACTTTTCTCGACCCATACGCCGTAGCTTTCGCTTACCTTGTGATCTTCATCGGCGAGGAGCGTGAATGGCAGCGTGTACTTTTCTTTGAATTTAGTCAGAGCTTTCGGGGTATCCGGGGAGACTCCAACGATCCCTGCGTCGATGCCTTTGAAGTCTTCGATGGCATCGCGAAACTCACAGGCTTCGGTTGTGCATCCGGGAGTGTCGGCCTTGGGATAAAAGTACAGAACTACGCTTTTGCCCTTGTGGTCGGCGAGATGAAACGTCTCGCCCTTATCATTGGTTGCGTCAACCGGCGGTGCAACCGCGCCTTCCTGCAATGTGGACATAGACTGTAGATGATTGTAGAGGATTATCTTGACCACAAACAGGCGCACGTTTCTGGCAGGTACATTGAGTTCGGTTCTGCGTGCGGAAGATTTGTCGCTGACCGAGACTCTGAAGCAGGGAATGGAGAGGGCGAAAGTTCCGGGTGCCGCTGTGGCTGTCTTCCGACGGGGCAAAGCCGTCGAAAAAGTCTGTTCCGGGCTAAGGAAAAGCGGCGAACCCGACATCGTTGTCCCGATAACTCTTTTTGAAGCTGCGTCGCTCAGCAAGCCTGTCTTTGCCACTTCTGTGATGAAGCTCTGGAGCCGGAAGGGCATAAATCTGGACCAGCCTCTGATGGAGTATCTTGGGGGCCCATATGTCCACATCCAGGAGCCGTGGAATCCGAGATCGGCGCAGGATACGCTTTCCGACCCGCGCGCTGTCAAGCTGACCCCAAGACTGGTGCTGAGTCATCGGACGGGTTTGCCGAACTGGGCCTACGGCAGCAAGCTCGCCTTTCGTCGTGAGCCGGGCGTCGCGTGGGGTTACTCGGGCGAAGGCTTCGTCATTCTGCAGCAGGTTATCGAGAACATCACCGGGCTTGGGCTGGAAGCGTTTGTCCGCAGAGAGGTGCTGGACCCATTGAAGCTAACGCAGAGCCGATGGAGCTGGGACGCTGCTGTCAGCGGAAATGTTGCGAGCGGGCACTCGGAAAAGGGGTTGGTGAAGGAACGGATCGGCCAGGCGGGTCCGAATGCCGCGGCATCGCTGATGACCAACCTCGATGAGTACAGCCGGTTTCTGGAAGCGGCTCTTGCGGAGAGGTCTGAGCTGTTGCCGCCTGAAGCGCAGCTGGAAATGCTGAAACCTGCGTCCACAGCTGACGAGGGGCTGGGGATTCGCTGGGGTCTGGGCTGGGGCCTGGTGCAGGAGAGTGGACGCACATTTGTTTTCCACTGGGGATCTAATGAGGGATACCGAAACTTCTTCCTCCTTTCTTCGAAGGAGCGAGACGGGTTTCTCATGTTCTCTAACAGCGATCACGGGATGAAACTTGTGCCCGCGCTTTGTGAATCCATACTTGGCGTTCGACCGAGGTTTCTGAGTTGGGGATATCTCTAAAGGAGGCTTTGCACGTGACGCGACGGAGTTTGATCCATGCTGCCGCTGCGGTTTCGCTTAACGGTGCGGAAGGGGAATCTGCGGCCGGGCGTAGGAAAGAGCTATACGGTCTACTTGGGGACTTGCCGGACCGAAACCGAAAGATCTCCGTTCGCCAGATTTCGACTCAGAGCCGCAAGGCCTATATGCTCGAAAAACTGGAACTGGATCTCAATGGTCTGGAACCGGTTCCCGCTTACTTTGTGCGACCGCATAACGCGTCGGGACGCCTGCCTGCGATGCTGTTTCACCATTCGCACGGGGGAGGATACAAGATCGGCAAGGATGAGTTCGTCGATGGCCGTTCGTACCTGCACACACCGCCTTACGCGGAAGTGATCACTTCGATGGGCTGGTGTGGACTGTGTTGCGACACGTGGGTGTTTGGCGAACGAGCGACACGGACGGAACTCGACTGCTTCAAAGACATGCTCTGGCACGGCCAGGTGCTATGGGGCATGATGGTCTACGATTCGCTGCGAGCGATGGACTATCTGGTTTCGCGGCCGGACGTGGATCCTGCGCGGATTGCAACACTTGGGATGTCGATGGGGAGTACGGCGGCATGGTGGCTGGCGGCGCTGGACGAGCGGGTCAAGGTTACTGTCGACATCTGTTGTCTGACTGACTTCGCCGCTTTGATGGAGACCAACAACCTGAAGGGCCACGGAGTTTATTACTATGTGCCGAGGCTTCTCAAGCACTTTACCGCTGCGCAGATCAACGCACTGATTGCACCGCGGGCGCACTTAGGCCTGGCGGGAGACCTCGACCCTCTGACTCCCCCCGCAGGTCTGGATCGTATTGATGCGGAGTTGCGGCAGGTGTACCAGGCGGGTGGGCATCCTGAGCGCTGGAGTCTTTTCCGTTCGCGGGAGACCAGTCATCAGGAGACTCCGGAGATGCGGACGGAGATTCTGCGTTTTCTGCAGAAATTTGTCTGATTGCTGATTTCGCTAAGAAAAAGGGAACAAATTGGCGGCAGGGTGAGTATCGGTCTGTTGTGACTATTGAGCAGATTGAACCACGAACTCGTCAGAGGACGCTAAGATTGTGGCCCGGCGTGGTCGCAGTGGCGCTGCAGTGGCTGATCCGGTTTGGCGTGCCTCTCGTCCTGCCCGACGCTCTCCCCTTCGCGGTGATTGGGGGAGTTCTCGGGGGACTGGTCGTCATCGTTTGGTGGGCGTTCTTTAGCCGGGTGCCGTGGCCCGAGCGCGTAGCGGGCATCGCCCTGATGATCGTCGCGATGCTGTTGACACCGCGAATCCTTCACGAGTCAATTGCGAAGGGAATGATGGGGATGATGTTTGCGATTCACGCCATCCCGGTCCTGAGTCTGGCTTTTGTTGTTTGGGCTGCGGCGAGTCGGCGGCTCTCTGACGGGTCCAGGCGTGCGTCGATGGCAGCGACCATTCTGATTGCGTGCGGAGTGTGGGCTCTTGTACGGACCGGAGGAATGACAGGCAACGCCGATTCGGATTTCCAATGGCGATGGGCGAAGACTCCTGAAGAACGGCTCCTCGCACAGGCTGTTGAGAAACCGGTTGCGCTGGTCCCCGCGGCTCTCCCGGAAGCTTCGACAGTGCTCCCTCCGACTGAGATCCCAGCAACTCGGACTGTAATCCCGGTGACTCCTACAATCGTTCCAACGGCTCCCGTACCTGAGCCAGGCGGGGACTGGCCTGGCTTTCGTGGACGCAATCGCGATGGGGTCGTCACTGGAGTGCGTATCGAGACCGACTGGTCCGCCTCGCCGCCAATTGCGCTATGGCGCCGACAGATCGGGCCAGCCTGGTCGTCGTTCGCAGTGAGCGGCGACCTGGTGTATACCCAGGAGCAGCGCGGTGACAGCGAGGTTGTTAGCTGCTATAGCGCTACTAACGGTAAGCCGGTGTGGTCGCATCGCGATGCGGCCCGCTTCTGGGAGTCTAATGCCGGTGCCGGCCCTCGCGCCACACCGACTCTTAGCAATGGTCGCGTATACACGTTCGGTGCAACCGGGATTCTGAATGCGCTGAACGCCAGGGACGGTTCCAGGGTGTGGTCTCGTAACGCTGCTTCGGACACCAATACGAAGCTCCCGGGCTGGGGCTTTGCGGGTTCACCAGTGGTGGTGGGTGACGTTGTCATTGTTGCCGCTAGTGGTCAGCTGGTCGGTTACGGACTTGCCAAGGGGGATCGGCGCTGGGTAGGCCCGACTCGCCGGGGCGGATACAGCTCGCCACATCTGGTGACCCTCGATGGAGTTGCCCAAGTGCTGCTGCTGAATGGAGCGGGCGCCGTCAGTGTCGCGCCAGCGGACGGCAAGCTTCTTTGGGAGCATCAGTGGGCATCTGGCAGCGCTATTGTGCAGCCGGCTCTGGCCCCGAACGGCGACGTGTTGATTAGCAATGACTCTGGCGGACTCGGACTGCGTCGCCTGGCGGTCGCGCACACACCACAAGGATGGACCGTTGCAGAGCGCTGGACATCGGCTGGGCTGAAGCCTTACTTCAATGACTTTGTCGTTCACAATGGCCATGCCTTTGGCTTTGATGGCGCTATCCTCGCTTGCGTTGACTTGAAGGACGGCAAGCGCAAGTGGAAGGGCGGACGCTACGGCCACGGCCAGCTCGTTGTACTGGCAGATCAGGACTTGCTACTGGTGATCTCGGAAGAGGGTGAACTGGCGCTGGTTGAG
>JACMLA010000412.1 GCA_014379815.1 Bryobacteraceae bacterium
AGCGCAAGTTTTCGGGCAAGCGCTCCTGAAGCCCTGAGGTCGATTGTCAATGCATTTCCGGTAGGCAACGCACCCGGACGCACCCCCGAGGCAGATCAGTTTATAGCGAACACTTCTGAACGCCGCAATGAGCACAGCGGCATGGCGCGGGTAGACCACCGGATCAATGACAAGCACAATCTCTTCTTCCGCTTCGCCATCACCGATGGGCTGGTGAGCCAGATCCGAAACGGTCTGTTTGAGACCCGCGACTCGTTCATTCGCCCCACCAATGCCACTGCACAGTGGCAACAGGTCTGGAGTGCCAACATTATCAACGAGGTCAAACTCGGATTCAACCGCTCGGCGCTGACCCGTAATGACGTCGGATTGATTCCGGAAGGTGTTTCCATCCCCGGTTTTACTTCGACTCAGCCGACCACATTCATTATCGAAAAGCCTAGCGCGTACTCGGTTGTCGATAATCTCTCGTGGATTCGGGGCCGACACACGATTAAAGCTGGTGGAGAAATCCGGCGCATCCACCTCAACGTCGGCAATGGCCCAGCCACTTCCGTTAGCTTCGCAAACCTTGCCGCGTTCTCGCGGAACGCTCTTGACCGCGTGACAGTGGGTAGCCAGCTCGATACGGTCGGTGTGCGCCGTACGTTCTACTCGGTGTACCTGCAGGACGAGATTCGAATCAACCCGGAACTCACGGTCAATCTGGGCATGCGCTACGAGCAGTACTCGGTTTCCGAAGACGTTTACGGTCGCGGTCGCGTATTCGATATCACCCGCTGCCAGGGCTTTTGTGCGCCTGGAACGCCGTGGTTTTTCTCAGACAACGACAATATCGCGCCACGAGTTTCGATTGCGTGGGCTCCCCGGTTGTTAGGCGGAAAGACTGTATTCCGCACTGGATACGGGCGCTACTTCGGACCCGGTCAGAATGACGACGTTACGGCGGCGATCGACAGCTTGCCGGAGAACTTTTCACTTTCCGCTGCCGATGCGCCAACTCTTTCCTACCCTCCCACCGCGTTTCTTGGTCAGCTCCGCTCCCAAGGCCAGACACCCCGAAGTGTGCAGCGCGATCGGAAGGAGCCCGAGTCTCACCAGTGGACCTTCTCAATTCAGCGCGAACTGGCGTCGAGCATGGTTGCCCAAGTGGCATATGTCGGCAATGTCGGGCGCAATCAGCTGACCCGCACCTACGTCAACACGCTGGACCCGGTCACGCGGCGACGACCTCTGAGTACGTTTGGCCAGATCGATGAGAAACGCTTCGACGGCAACACGAACTTCCACGGCCTGCAATCTTCGCTGCAGCGTTCCTTCTCCAAAGGACTTCTCTTTCAGGTGCAGTATTTGTATGGCAACGCTATCTCCGACAACTCAGGGTCCGGAGAGGGTGGTCAGATTCAGGACGTGGCTTGCCGCGCCTGCGACCGCGGTCCGGCTGACTACGATATCCGCCACACACTCACCGCAAATTCTGTCTACCAGTTGCCCTTTGCCCGAAACCGATTGTATGGCGGCTGGGACATCAGCGGTCTCTTCACCGCTCGGACGGGCCGTCCCTTCAGCGTGATAGTCAATCGCGCTTCCGGTGTTGTGCCCTCCGGGCAAACCCAGGCCCAGCGAGCCAACTATCTCGGCGGTGATCCTTACGTGACAGATCGTGGACCGAACGCGTGGCTGAATCCAGCCGCCTTCGCGGCACCGGCCGCAGGAACTTATGGCACCGCTGGACGAAATGGATTTCGCGGGCCCGGCTTGTGGCAGGCTGACATTGGTCTCTCAAAGAAATTCCGAGTGACCGAAGCTATCAATATCGATTTCCGCACGGAAGTCTTCAATCTCTTCAATAGGGCGCAGTACGGAGAACCGATAGCGAATCTTTCCACCTCGACGTTCGGTCGTATCCTGCAAACCGCGAATGACGGAGCTACCGGAACAGGTACATCCCGCCAGCTGCAGTTTATGCTGCGCCTGAACTTCTGAGAGTAATGAACTTCACCGGCGCTTGCTGCTAACCTAGTGGGTGATATGTCAGCCCATTGTGGAGATAAAGCCCGTAATCATAAGGCTAGTAAGCGCCGAGCCGTGAAGCGAGCCGCTATGCGTTTGTTGCGCGCAAGCGTGGCCACGCCAAACAACCAAGTCCCACCAAACCAGGCTGCTCCACACGCAGCCACACAAGTTGAACCGCCGACACCGACGACAGTTAACTAGTCTGGTTTACTCGTAAGTCTTGCGGGAAGGCAGCTGTGCCAGTGTTGCTTTCGGTAGCTTGGCGGCAATGCTGACTTGAGTTCCGACGAGGTCCGCGATGTCGTACTTGATCGCAAAGCCCATGACGACCGCAGCTTCGGTTGAGTTGAGACCATGCTCGGTTTCGAGGTAGCGGGCCATACCGGTCGTAGCGCGTCGCAGAGCCTCATCCAGAGAACCGGCTATCCCGACCACCATCCAGTATTCGTTGTCTTCTGCGTAAGGAAAGCCCGTGGAGCGACCCCGGATCAGGTCGACGGTAACCTCGATGTCCATGGATGTTTCGAGAGCATCTCCCGTGAGCTCTCCGTCTCCCTGCGCAGCATGTCCGTCACCGACCAGCAAGAGTGCTCCCGGCTGGTACACGGGCAGATATACCGTCGCGCCCTCCCGCAGTCGGTTGTAGTCCATATTCCCCCCGAAGCTTCCCGAGTCGCCAGTTCGGACCACTTCCAAACGCGCTGGAGCTACGGCAATGCAGCCCAGCATCGGCTCCATCGGTACCCGGAAGTTTTTCAGGGCATCGGTCGGTTTGGCGAGCGAAGCCGTTTTACTCTCCCGGTCCAAACGCCAGCGTCCGCTGAAATTCTTAGCCTCCTTCAACCCGGCGGCATAGCCCGGAGAGATCGCGCTGAAGATGACTCCGGTTCCGCTCTCAGCCCAGTCCCGGTTCAGGCGAATGCGTTTGAGCCGGACGACAAGTGTGTCTCCCGGCAAAGCGCCTTCTACAAAGAAAGGCCCAGTGAGTGGGTTTCCACCCAGCGACAGACGCTTACCTGACGCGTCATTCCCGCCGGCGTCCACACTCCAGGTCCGCACGGTATCCCCGGGATTGATGCGTAGGACCGGCGGCTCCGCGCCCGAGAAGTAGCGTTGAAACTTCGTTGGGGAAAAGTCATGCGTGCGGGGCTGGGAGGGCGGCTTTACGTCACGGTCGCCGATCCAGGTATACAGAAGCCCATCGGGAGACTTCGCCGTTCCCGAGAGACGTGTACCGTCGTACTTCCCGGTCAGAGTCGATTCGACTCTGTCGTTCTGCCCCAGCCACTCCATCGATACTGTCTGGCCATCCACAGTTCCCGCGGACCCCGGCCCAGCCTGACTTTCCCTTGATCTTGCCGTCGGTAACAACCAGCTGGACCCGGTTTGCCATGATGCGGTCTCCACTTTGCGAAATCTGGAAGACCCAGTCCCCGGTCAGATTCGTATCCGAGGGCTGGGAGTAGGCGAAGGTTGAGAAGAGAAGGAGGAGTGTCGAAACGGCAACGCGCATAGTGTCTGTCAGTACTACGGAGCGATCGAAGAATAGTTCCGCATGGAGGGTATCAGGTTATGATCTGAGAATCCCAAACAGGAGAACCCAACCATGGCGTATCTGGGTGTCTATCGAGCTGGCGATTTCTATCGGCATCCGTCGGCAGCCGACAGAGATTATGCTCTTAACAATTTTCCTCAGAAGCTCAGCGTTCTGACCACGAACAAGATGGCAAACGGGCTTTGCATCTTCGGTGACGCCAATCTGGACTATCCAAACGAAGAGGGCAAGATTGTCTCGGAGCACAACAAGAATTTCAGGCTCGATCTTCAGGGCAAGGCAAAGCAGTTCGACGTCTCGAACGTGGAATGGTTGAATGAACCGCCTGATGAGTATAAGTGCGGCGATATCGCTCAATTTCAGGTTCAGTTTGGCTATGAGAGTCAGTCACGCCTGACGCGGGGTAAAGGAGCGCAGGGGGACTATCTCACGAAACACTCGGGCGCTATGGCCGGGGTCATGGTGGCGATGAGACAGTGTTTTACTCACGGAGAATTCCAATCTGCACTCCAGCTGAGTTTCAATCGCATCCGCGATGTTGGCGGCGAATACTACGGTGTGCTGATGTCGAACGTAGGGCACCCGGATGACGACAGACGCTGGCCTGTGAAACTCTACTGGTGCCCTGAGTGCGTCCGTTTGTACGTGGTGAAGTTCAAGTTTGCCAGCGTCCTTGCTCAAGTGAACAGGTTTGCGGCAGGTCAGAATGGGGCCATTGCTCCTACAATTAGGTGCCTGAAATGCGGGGAGAGGCTGAGCACCGCCAGGAACAATGCCGCGATGAAGAGTCAGGTTCAGCTGCTTGAGGCGACTGAGAGCAACAAGACAGCCAAAGGACAATTGAAGGATCTTGCCTGGCAACTGGATGGACCGGTCAATGTCCCAGCCACCCAAGTCATCAAACATACTCAGCCCTGATCGCGAACGGTCCGGCGGCGTGCTATCAGAAGTAGTGATGATCTTCTACATCGTTCTGCTGCTCGCGTTTGGCTTGCCTTCGTTCGGTGCGGCTTCCGAATATGACCGCAGGGTGAAAGTCGTTCGCGACACCCCCGGTTTCGTTGCGCTTTGGGACTTCGTCCTGCGCGAAGCCGGCGGCGGGAGATTTCTTGCCCACCAGCCTGATGGAAGCAAGCACGACCTCGGTCTCGAGGCGGTCAACTACGTTCGCGATTACTGGAACGAAGGACGCGCCGCAACCTATGAAGACTACCCACTGCTCAATCGCGGGCCGTTCGGCCAGGCGGTAAGGATACGAAAGGAAACCGAACCGACGTTCCGTCCGACGCTGCTGGTTCCCCGAGCACGGATCCATGATTCACGGTTGAATGTGAATGGTCCGGGCCGAAGTGTTTCCATGGTCGTCTGGCTAATTCGCGAATCGGGTAATCATGCGATTGCCGGTATCTGGCACGAAGGGACTGATCTGAAAGATCGCGGTTCCCTCGCGCTTCGCGTTGAACCCGGTAAGCGCCAGTACGCCCTCTTCGCCGGTCTTGCCGCGAATGATGGTGGGCTGGCCGCGCACGTTTCAGAGAATGGTGGGAAGTCCTTTGGCGACCGGTTCGCCCGTAATCTTTCAGTCACGCCGAATCTGATCCCAACAGTTCCAGTCGACGCTTCCGGGGAAGCGCTGGACAAAGCGTGGTCCATGGTGGGATTTGTGTTCGACAACTCGAAGAACACGGTAACCGCTTACCTCGATGGGAAGGCCGCGGATTACTGGATTGAGAACCCCGCTAAACATCCTTTCTTTCAGTGGCCGGCCGCAGCCTGGCTGCAGTCGCAACTGCATCAGCAACCCGGTACGCAGCCGGAGGAGAATGCCGACTTTCCGCCTGATCAGTTCTACGCACCTCCCGAGTCAAAGCCTGAGAAGCGGGAAGTGGTCTCGACCAATGACACGGAACGGGTCGAACTGCATACGTTTGCATTCACGAAGGTCCGCGTGACGCTGGGCAAAGATGGGCGGGGACGCTTCACAAAAGTGATCCGGCGCGAGCTGGCAGCGCTGCGGGCGAATCCGTTCTGGTTTGGCCATGATTTGTATACACCGGCCACCGCCGAAGCGGGCGGACCCTTCACTATCGGGCGTGTCATACATACAAGCCGGAACGTTGGATTTACGGGTTACATCGGCGGAGTAGCGGTATTCGACAAAGCGCTTAGCCCGGGTCAGATGCTTCGCTTGCGGAGTGTTCACGAGGCCGGAGTGATCTCAGGTTCTAAGTAAATCGCAGGCTACTTCTTGCCTTCGCCCTCCCGCAGGGTAACCAGTCGGTCTGCGGTAAGTCCGGGGAACTTCTCGGTGAGTCCGCCAGGCCAGAAGACTGTGATGCTCGCGGCTGCAGAAGACCCCAATCCGAAATGCAACTGGGACGCGTTGCTGGAGTAGAAGCTGGACTGACTCAGAACGGTCTGCGCCTGCTGCCGTTCCCCATAGTGCGCTACTACTCTGGCTCCGATCGCGCTGCGATTACTCTTGGTGCCGACGAGTCGCACTTGCAGCCAGTGCCGGTCTGCCTTTAGGTCGTTGCGGAGCAGGGAAGGGGGCTCGTTCCGGTTGAACACCAGGACGTCGAGATCGCCATCGTTGTCGAAATCGCCAAGTGCCGAGCCACGGCTCGAGTGCGCCGCTGCAATGCCGGAACCCGCTTCTTCGATTAGCTCTTCGAAGCGGCCACCACCCAGGTTTCGGAAGACGATACGGGGCGTCTTATACGGGTACGAGGGGAGCGCGGCCTCGGTCTCGGGATACACGTTCCCGGTCACCATCAGCAAGTCGGGAAGGCCGTCATTGTCGAGATCTGCGATAGCTGCACCCCAGCTTACAAAGCGGGTCTCGGTAGCAAGTCCGGAACGTAGTGTCGCATCGGTGAACTGTCCCCTGGCGTCGCCGAAGTATAGGACATTGGTGTCGTCAGCAAAGTGGGTCTTGAAGAGATCGAGCCGGCCATCGAGGTTCACATCTCCGACCCCGACACCCATGCCTGCCTGCTCCATACCGTCATCGTTCAGTGCGATTCCGCGCTCCAGACCTTCTTCGCTGAACGTGCCATCGTGGTTGTTGCGGAACAGCAGGCTGGGGCTGGAATCACATGCGACGTAGATGTCGGGCCAGCCATCCTCGTCTACGTCAAGGGTGACCGCAGTCATGCCGAAGCTGGAGCGGGGTCTGGCAATTCCGCTCCTGACGCTGACGTCCACGAACGTACCGTCGCCCCGTCCCTCGTACAGCCAGTGACGGCCCGGCTTGAGACCTCTGGGACCGCATGCGACAGGCACGCCTTTCCAGTTGCAGTTCGGGTTGGCGCCAGGCCTGGGAGTGCGAACCGGATCGAAGTCCACATAGTTGGAGACAAAGAGGTCTAACTTACCATCCCGGTTGAAGTCGAGGAACGTTGCACCGGCGCCCCACCGCGGCTTGCTGCCTGCCGGCAATGCGAGACCTGAGCTTTTGGTCACGTCGGTAAAGGTGCCCTTGCCGCTGTTGCGATACAGGCTATTTTCTCCGTAGTAGGTCAGGAAGATATCCTCGTCGCCGTCATTATCGTAATCGGCCACTGTGATTCCGCTGGCCCATCCAGAGCGGCTCAGGCCTGACGCTTCCGTCACATCGGTGAAGCTTCCGTCGTGGTTGTTGCGATAGAGGTGATTGGTCGAGTCTGGAGGATTCTCAAGAAGCGTGCCTCCACTAACGAAGGCATCCAGCCATCCGTCGCCATCGTAGTCCAGGAACGCGACTCCGCCGCCAGAGGTTTCCAGCAGCCAGGTAACCCGGCGGTTGTCTCCATAGATGCTTGTGGCTGTGAGGCCAGCCGATTTGGCGACATCGGTGAACTGGGCTGCGAAGGGAATGCCGCTCGGCTTGCCTCGTGGCTGCGCTTTGACGTTCCGTGTCGCAATGCCCTGGCCGAAGCCAAGCGTGCACAAGACCAAAAGACAGGCTGGATACCGGAGCATTCTTCCTGATGCTGTCACACCTTCCATTTGGCCGAAACTGTTGAATGATCGACGGGCGGTCAATGGATTTGATATATTCTTTCCACTTTGGCTCCGTAGCCAGAGAATTGATTTCCATTTGGGGGGAAATATGTTTGTTAGCCAGAAACGCCTTACCCAGTTGGCCGCTTTCGCGATATTGTTCGCCAAAATACTCTCTGCGCAGCAAACTTCAGGCTCGATCGCCGGAACGGTGAAGGATGCACAGAACGCATTCGTGCCTGCGGCCAAAGTAGTCCTGACTAGCAAAGAGCAGGGCTTTACCCGCGAATACTCCACAGGGGACAACGGTAACTTTCTGTTCAATCCTTTGCCGCCTGGGAACTACCAGATCACCATTGAAGCCCCGGGCTTCAAGAAACTCGAACGCGAAACTGTGAAGGTGTTCGCCAACGATCGCATCGTACTCCCCGATCTGATTATGCAGGTGGGCGCTGTGAATGAGACGGTGCTGGTAGAAGCCACCGCGGTGCAACTGCAGACACAAGGGGCAGACAGGTCCGGCGTTATCACTGGCAAACAGGTGGTCGACCTGGCTGTTGGCAGCCGGAACCTGCTGGATACCGTGCGAATTATTCCGGGCATTGTGTATACGGGCGGACTGGGAGGCATTCAGGCCAATGGCAACCGTGGCAACCAGAACAACCTGACACTGGATGGTGTCAACAATGTCGACACTGGCTCAAACGGCGGCACTCACACGAACATCAATCTCGATGCGGTTGCGGAGTTCCGCGTTATTACCAACGGGCAGCCCGCGGAGTTTGGGCGCTCGTCAGGCGCTCAGATTAACCTGGTTACCAAGAGCGGCTCACGAGACTTTCATGGCACAGCCTACTGGTTCCATCGTCATGAGGGCCTGAACGCGAACAACTGGCGCAACAACGCCGACGGACGTCAGCGCAATCTGGAACGGGTCAACTGGTTGGGATACAACGTGGGGGGTCCGATTCTGATTCCCGGTACGCGCTTGAATAAAGACCGGAACAAATTGTTTTTCTTCTTTGCTCAGGAGTTTCAAAGACAGCTGGTGCCGAATGACCTGCGAAACGTAACGGTTCCAACTGCTCTGGAGCGGAGAGGCGACTTTTCGCAGACCCGCGATGCCTCCGGTAACGCCGTGACGATTCGCGACCCTCTGAGCAATAGTCCGTTCCCGGGCAACATCATACCCGAGAATCGCTGGAGTACGGATGGCGCGAAGATTCTGAATTTCTACCCGTTGCCCAATGCAGCCGGGCGGGACGCCGCGTATAACTACCAGACCCAGGTATCGGAGAACTTTCCAATCCGACAAGAGGTGATTCGTGGCGACTACAACATCACGGATAACTGGCGGACCTTTGTGCGTTTCGTCAAAGACACGCGCCAGCAGAACAAGCCATACGGCCAGTGGAACGCTGACTACAACATTCCCTATTCCCAAATGAACTTCGGCACGCCAGCGTGGAGCTTTATCACGAACACGGCCACGGTGATCAACCCAACTCTGACAAATGAATTCATCTTTGGGATCAGCTATAACAAGCTCAATATCGATCCGGTCGATGACACGTTTAGCCGAGCCAAGCTTGGCCTTGGCTATCGAATGCCATTTCCGGAGGCCGACAAACTAGGCTTGATCCAGAACTGGCGCTTCGACGACGGCAGCATCGGCAACCCACCCTTTACCGGGTTTGCCGGGACGCCGTTCCTCAACTACAACCGCATTTTCGAGTGGACGGACAACATGACCAAAGTACTTGGCAGCCACACGTTGAAAGGCGGGATCTATCTTCACAAAAGCCAGAAAGATCAGACGGCTTTCACGTCTGTGAACGGCAATGTCTGGTTTAATCGCGACTCCGCGAATCCGGGCGATACGAACTTTGCTTTCTCCAATGCGCTGCTTGGGAACTACCAGCGTGTACAACAGTCCAATGTCGTTTTGAACGGTCAGTACCGGAACTGGAACATCGAATGGTACGGCCAGGACTCGTGGAGGGTGACGCGCAATCTCACTATCGATGTCGGTTTGCGGTTCTACTGGATTCAGCCGCAGTATGACGCGGCGCAACAGACCTCGTCATTCAACCCGGCTCTCTTTGACCCCGCTGCGAGAGCGGTTCTGGTTCAACGCACTGCTTCGGGCCAGGGTCTGAACCCGGTCACCGGGCAAACGACACCGGCTGCACTGATTGGCTCGATTGTCCCCACGGGCCGGGGATTCGTAAACGGTATCTACGCCAACGGGATGGGGCTGGAAAGCGATCCCAATTATCCGCAAGGGCTGATTCGGAATCGCGGCATTCACTATGCGCCTCGCCTCGGCATCGCATACCAGTTTATGCCTAAGACCGTGTTGCGCACGGGTGGCGGTGTATTCTATGACCGCTTCCAGGGCAATCCTGTCTTCGACATGCTGCCCAACCCGCCATCTACTATCAGCCCAACTTTCTACTATGGAAACCTGAACGAACTTGGGAGCGCACAGGGCACGTTCTTCCCGCAAAACGTTCGCGGCTTTGACATTAACGGAAATGTGCCGACGACATTCAACTGGAACGTATCGATCCAGCGTGAGTTGCCATCTTCGTTTCTGCTGGACGTCGCTTATGTCGCCTCGCGCGGCCTGCACAACCTTGCCATCACCGATCCGAACCGGGTGGCATTTGGGAGCGCTTTCCTGCCGCAAAACCAGAACCCTTCAAACCCCGGGGCGCCGCGAGACGGCAACAATGTGCTTCCTATTAATCTCTACCGGCCGTTCCAGGGGTATGGCGAAACGAGGATCACCTGCTTCTGCGCATCGTCGAACTACAACTCGCTCCAGGTCGGCCTGACCCGCCGCCTCTCCGGGGGGCTGACGTTTGGCATGGCATACACGTGGTCCAAAGCGCTGGGCGTGGCGAGCGGAGACGGCGACACGCTGCACCCCACCAACTTCCGTTCCGCGAATTATAGCTACCTGGGGTTTGACCGCCCTCACGTGCTTGTCTTCAACTATGTCTACGATCTTCCAAGGCTCAGCAGGTTGGGCGGCGCTTTAGCTAATCCTGTAGTTCGCGCTGTCTTCGATAGCTGGACTGTGAGTGGCATTACTACCCTGAGTTCCGGAGAGCCGGAAGGCGTTGGCCTCGACATCGACGGACTCGGCGGCTCCGATCGCAACAGGTACTTCACTGGTTCGGAGAACGTGGCCCCGCGTGTCGCACTTAGCGGGAACCCCAGCAATGGACCCAAGGATGTGTACCAGTGGATCGACACTTCCGTCTTCCGCCTCCCACAGGTTGGAAGCCAGGGTCTGGAGTCGGCGCAGCGCATCATCCGGCGTCCATGGATCAACAACTGGGACATCAATGTGTTCAAGGACATTCCGCTTGGCGAGGAACGCAGAGTCCAGCTTCGGGTCGAGATGTACAACGCTCCGAACCACACGCAGTTCTCGGACTTCAATCGGACCGCGCGCATGAATCTGAATGGTCAGATCACCAACCTGCCATCGGCTGTTGGTGGAGGCGGTGGGCGGTACGGCTTCGGCGCCGTTACTGCTGCACGCAGCCCGCGCGTCATACAATTGGCAGCGAAGTTCTATTTCTGAGCCTGCCGAGGTACCTCGATTGTGCTGGTGTAATGGGGGCGGGGGAGCGAGAGCAGCCTCCGCCCTTTTTCTATTTCTAACATCGCTCGTTCTAACATCGCTCGCCTGGGCGGCGGACCCGGTCGCAGAGGGCCAGCAAGCGTTACAACGTGGAGACCTGGCTGTTGCTGAGGCCGCCTTCCGGCAGCACCTCAAGGCGAACCCTGAGTCTGCGGAGACCTGGAGCAATCTAGGCGTGGTCCTCGCGCGGAGGGAGCAGTTCGACGAAGCGGTTGGAGCCTACCGTAAAGCCTTGCGACTGAATCCGACGCTGGCCTCGGTGCAGTTCAATCTTGGGGTTGCCTGCCTCAAGGCTGGCCGCGCTCGGGACGCGGTCCTCGCATTTCACGCATTCCTGAAGAAACATCCTCAAGAGATGCGTGCGCACACCCTGCTCGGCATGGCCCTAGTGGACAGCGGAGAGTTCGTTGCGGCGATTGAGGAACTGGAGCTCGCGCACCGGGCGGCTCCGCAGGATCCTTCGATTCTCTTCCCGCTTGCCGTTGCCCATTCTCGCAGTGGCGATCCCTCCCGGGCTGCCGCGCTATTGGACCAGCTTCGTATCGCCGCGCCGGGTAATCCCCGGGTCGGCCTGTTACTTGGTCTGGTGCTGCTGCGCGAGGGTAAGTTTGAGGACGCCCGGCGTGAGCTGGAGCAGGTGCGAACCGCCGACCCGGGCAATGCCGCTGCGCTGGCAGCTTTGGGGAGGCTACACCTGCGAGAGAACCGGGACCTCGAGGCGATCCCGTTGTTTCGGGATGCGCTGAAGCGGAACTCGCAGGATGCGGAATCCACTTACCAGCTTGGCGTGCTGCTGGACCGAAACGGAGAGGGCCTTGAGGGCGAGAAGCTGCTGAGACGTGCGCTGGAGCTGCGCGCCGGTTATGCCGATCCCATGTACCATCTGGCCAAAGCCCGGTTTCGCGACAAACGCTTCAAGGAGGCTCTAACACTTCTCCAGGAGGCAGCGCGCATTCTGCCAGGTCAGGAGGCAATTCGCCTGCTGCTGGCGCGCACCCACCAGGCACTAGGGAATACTCCGGCTGCTCAGGCGGAGTTCGCGGCGGTCCGCAAGCTAAAAGCTAGCGTGGTGGAGCGAGACCGGGCAAGGGTAGACGGTGAACAGGTCCTGATTCCCTGATCACCCGGAGACCGGCCCTACTGTTGTACTTGCCGGATCAGTGCCATGGCCGCCATAAAGGCCGCAACCTCATCTCCGGGAACAGGGTCGAAGATTGCGACTATCGCGACGATGATCAAGGCGACCGCGGCTACGACAAGCAAGGCTTTGAGGGCTATTTTCAGAGCGGGATTCTCAGAAAGAAAATCACGGGCCCATTGCTCTTCCGCCCCCGGCCGAACCGGTACTCTCTTTGCCCGCTCTTTGATTTGATCGCTCAGCTCTTTAGGGACAGGAACGGGCACGGGAACAGTTGCCCTTTTCAGACTGTGGATCTCATAAAGTACGACTCCGTCGGGAGCGGCCTTCCGGTAGGTTGGCACATAGCACACCCATCTCACCTCGCCTCCGCTAGCGGGTAGCTGCATGTACAACTGATGATCTCCGGTGGGCCGCCATCTTGCGGGACGCCAGTCTACAGGAGCGTTTAACAGTTTGTTTACGGTGGCGCGCAGGATCCCGAGTTTCGTATTGACCTGGGCGATGGCCGAGGCAGCGTTGCTCTCTGTGGTCACCTCGATCATCTCGGCATAGCGGCCGTCTCCCGAAATTCCGAGGACGTCGCACTTGCGGTAATCGCGATCTTTGACCCAGTTGCGAAAGTTTGTGGCCAGGCCGTCCAGCGTCTTGTTCAGAGCCGGGTTTGCCGTACGCAAGGGGCCAGGGTTGAGAGGCGCACTTGTTGTCCGGCCCATATACTCGTACTCACTTAGTACGATGCCGGTAGGGTGGCGGCTCATGAAGTTGGGTCGGAACCATTCGACGATGCGAATCTGTGCAGCCTCGGATTCCAGTCTGGTCGGTGAACTGTCAGCGGTGCCGGTGCAAATCATGGGACGGCCAGTATATCGCAGCCGAGTTTGCCGCTATTGCCAGCTACACGTATGGCGTTCGTTGTTTTGGCTTAGTTTGACGCGACCCTGATTTATGTGCCGATTGTCTCTGTTATGCGGCCTCCGGCACTGGAATTGGTTGCGTGTCCGGTGTGACGGGTGTCAGATCGATCGGGACGATTGCTCCTGTTTCGTCCTGACGGAAGGAAGCCAATTTGTCGGCATTTGCTGGGTTATTGCGCCATCGGACGAGTGGGGCTACGGTTCGCTTGAGGTATTCGCGGTGCCGTATTTCGGCTCGCTCTTCCCTTTCTGACTTCTTCAGTTCTTCGACTGGTGCGCTCTTGCGTTCCTTCTGCATTTTCGACAGCTGGGTGATAGCGCGGTTGTAGTCTGTCCAGGCATTTCGGCGGTAGCGGTCGAGGTTGTCCCAGCTTAATTGGATCTGTTCGTCGCCGATCATGATTCCGCAGCCG
>JACMLA010000053.1 GCA_014379815.1 Bryobacteraceae bacterium
AGACGGTCCGCAGAGCTTCATGGCGCCTTATGATTTCCGCAAAACTCCGTTCCAGCGCTCCCAACTGCAGGTTGCCGGAAAGTTGTATCGCTGCCGGAATATGGTAAGCCGGGCTGAGCGGATCGAACTGATGCAGGAACCACAATCGTTGCTGAGAAAAAGAAAGCGGCAACTCTGATTCCCGGGATACTCGCTCTACAGCGGGAGCCAGCGCGTATTGCTCCACTCCCAGTGCGCCTTCGACATGGCTACCGAATTGTCTCAACGTAGGGGCCTCGAAAAGGCTGCTCAGCGGTAGCTCCACCTGGAAGCTCTCCCGCACTCGGGAGATCACCCGGGTTGCCAGCAGTGAGTGACCGCCCAGATTGAAGAAGTCGTCATGCACACTGACCTGCTCAACCCCAAGCACGTCGGACCAGATGCCGGTCAACATCTCTTCAACCGGTGTGCGCGCCGCAACATATTCTCGATCTATTTCCACTTGGCTCTGATCCGGGGCCGGCAATGCCTTGCGGTCTACCTTTCCGTTCGGCGTCAACGGCATCTTTTCCACTTCGATGAAAAAGGTCGGGACCATGTGAGCCGGCAACCGGTTGCTTAAGTACTCCCGCATTTCGGCGCCGGACATCGTCTCTTTCTCGGTCGTCACCAAATAAGCCACCAGTCGGGTGCCGCCCTCGGCGCTTTGCGCTACCACCGCACTTTTCACTACGCCTGGGTGCTCGTCCAGGGCTGCTTCTATCTCGCCCATTTCCAGCCTGTAGCCATTTACTTTGACCTGCTGGTCCCGGCGGCCGAACAACTCAATTCGCCCATCTTTAAGCCATCTGCCAACATCTCCCGTCCGGCACATCAACGCACCTTCAGCGTACGGGTTTACGACGAACTTTTCGGCTGTTAGGTCTGGACGATTGCGATATCCTCGCGAAAGCCCGTCGCCGCCTATACACAATTCTCCGGCTATCCCTATTGGCTGTAACTGCCCCTCATCATTCGTAATGTAGATTTGCGTATTCTGTAGCGGCCTGCCGATGGTAATTGTGCCTTCGAGGTCTGCCGCGGTGATTCTCGAGAAAGCGTTGATGTCGGTAATCTCCGTCAGTCCATAAATGTTGATGACCTCCGTTTGGTCGCCCAGTTGCGCAAAGACCTTTTGCAAAAGGCTCCGCTCAACTTTTTCGCCGCCAACCAGTAGGTATTTCAGCTCAGTTTGAACGAAGTCGTTGATTTCCGTGAGCACACTATTCAGGTACGACGGAACGCAATCCATCAGGTTAATCTTCTGTTCGGCCGCATACCTGATCACCGCGCGGCTGTCATACTTGATGTGATTTGGGATGACATGGAGCGTCTTTCCAAAGATCAGCGTGGGGAAAATTTGATTGACGGAAATGTCAAAGCTCAGCGAAGTAATCAAGGCCGTGTTTTTGACGAATGGATCGGCAAAGGCTGATTTCAGGCCGTAGCAGAGGTTGACCAGCGAACCGTTTGTAACCATAACGCCTTTTGGCTTGCCGGTAGAACCTGAAGTGTAAATGACATAAACGATATTCTGCCCGTCCAGCTCAGTAATCGGACTGTATTCAGCGCAACGTTCTATCTCGGGCCAATCCGTATCGAGGCAAACAGTTTGAGCGCAATTAGGAATCCTTGAAAGCAGGTGCTGCTGAGTCAGGAGAACCTTGATCGCAGCATCTTCAGTCATGTAGTTCAGCCGCTCTCGTGGATACTCGGGATCCAGCGGCAGATAAGCGCCTCCGGCTTTCAAGATCCCCAGCAGCCCCACTATCATGGCTACGCTTCGCTCGACGCAGACCCCCACCAGCACTTCCGGCCCCACGCCCAGCCCCTGCAGGTAGTTTGCCAGTTGGTTCGCGCGTCGATTTAGTTCCTCATAACTGATCTGCTGGTCTTCACAAACGACTGCTATTGTCTCTGGTGTCAGTGCCGCCTGTGCTTCGATCAACTCATGAACGCGGTAATACTCCGGGTAGATCTCCTGTGTGCTATTCCACGCCGCCACCAGCTGCTGCTCTTCTGCTCCGCTCAGCAGCCGCAACTCTCCGACTCGCTGTTGCCCGCCTGCTGCCATGCTCTCCAGTATCTGTTCCAGGTGCCCCAGCACTCTCCCGATCGTCTCCGCGCTGTAGCGCTGCTCGTCATA
>JACMLA010000413.1 GCA_014379815.1 Bryobacteraceae bacterium
GCCGAACCAGACAGGCGTCAGCCAGAGACATCGGCCGATTCCGATACCGCCGCATCAATGCCCGCAGATCCGATTGCTGTTCCTCAACGGCGAGGGCGATCCCAATGTGTCGCGTCCCTCCCGCTGCAACAGGAACGCCGCCTCTGTAACGACTGGCTCACAAGTCAGCAGAGGCGGGCGTAACTGCTTCCTGCTCGACAGCCGATCCGTGATGCTCCCAGGCCAGCCGCGAGAAAGCTGACAAGCGGGCCAGTGTCGAGCAGTCCCACGCGCTCCGTCACTCGCCAAATACGCCCTTTGTACGTCAGACACCGGCCCTGACCCCAAACTCACCAGCCTAATCACCCCAAAACATTGGGTTCCCGGGTTTTTTACACCTATATCTCCCGCCGAATCAACACCCGACTCCCAAAGCACCCGAAAACCGATACACCCATGCAGTAGAGTCTCGTCAGGAGACCGCAACACATGACCAGACCCGAGACCGCACGAACCAACGGAGCCCTTTCCCAAGGCCCCGTAACTGAAGAAGGCAAGGCGCACGACGTCGTCATCCGTGGCGAAGACCACGACGCTTTCGCCCAATCCCTCCAGTGCTTCACCTTCGACTACAGCCCAGCTACCGTCCGGGAAGCGGACCTCGTTTTCGAGATTGCCGCGTGCCGCTGGCGCATGCGCCGCCTCATCGTCATGGAGAAAGCTGCCGTCGAACTCGAAATGGACCGCATCCGAAGCACCGAAGAAGGCGCCGGCCTGTCCGACGAAGCTCTCTACACCAAAGCCTTCGCCACCGAAGCCGTAAGTTCCGCCATGCGACAGATCCACCGCCACGAAAGCAGACTGAGGCGCTCCGGCGAGAAAGCCCGCATCGAACTCGAAGAGATTCAGACCCAGCGCAAGGAAGTCGAGGACTCGCTGATGGACGCCTATGGGGTCAAGACTGTCGAGCAGTTGCACGAGGCAATCCGGAAAAATCCCCACTTCGTCCCCGCGAAAAAATCGCAACAAAACGAACCCGCCATTTCGACCGCGAACCCAACCGCCAACCCACTAATGCCCTTAGCTCAACCGCTCGCCACCCGCGCAGCATGACAAAACCGACACAGGACGTATGCCGCCACTTGGCATGTAACGCTCAGTCAAGTCACACTCTTTACAAACTGGAGTAGTGTGAATAATCAGTGACGTTGCGAAGCCTGAGCCTTCTCCAGCCACTGCTGCAACTCCTCTGCTTCCCCTGAGTCGGGATGATTAGCCACGAATTCCTTCACTTCACGCATGGCGGATGGTATGTCCTTGCGGGCAATATAGATCCGGGCGAGCGCCAGCTGGGGTCCGCTGAAATGCGCGGGATCGAGGCGTTTGGCTTCGTTCAGGTGAAGCACAGCATTCTCGTAGTCACGCAACTCCCAGAAATTCATGCCTAACTGACTTCGGCTCGCAGCATCTTCGGGACGGAGCTTCACAGCGGCATGGCTCCACTCCAGAGCCTCCTGAGGTCGTTTTTGTGCCAGAAGAATCTGTGCCAGACGGAACTGGAACTCGATCGTGTTTGGGCTATTTTCTAAACCCTGTCGAAAGTAAGACTCTGCTTTTTCGAGACGGTTCTGGTAGAAGCTGATGATCCCTAAGCGGCTCCACGCGGCCGCGAACTGAGGCGCGATGGAGACAGCATGCTCCAGCTTTTCGATTGCTCCGTCGAAGTCTTCTTTCTGCACCCTCTTCTCCGCAGCCTGGTAGTCCTGGTAAGCTTTCGGCGGGACCGATAGCTGGTTGACCGAAACCTCGAACCGCTTTTTGAGGTGCTGGACTAGCTGACCTGGCCGGATGCGTAGAGGGACTTTCAATTTCACAGTTCCCGACTTCTCCGCAGCTTCCGCATTTACCTGGAACAGGAACCTGGCCTGGCCTCTCCGACCGAATGCATCGAGAGTGTAGTTGCCCTCCGGAACGTTCTTAAACCGGAAAGAGCCACTCAGATCGGTCTGCGTTGTAGCTGTGTAAGGACTGGAAGTCGCGTAGATGGCGACAGTAGCGAAGCGGGGAAAGCGACTAATCTGCCCGCTTTCCGAAATCTCCACTTTGCCACGGACGTCAAAACGACCCGGAGGATTACCGCCCAACAAAGGACTGACGAGGAGAGCTAGTGCGAGGTGCGTCTGGGCCATCAGCCGCATAGGTACCACTCTCAAATAGTAACGGATGTGACTAGGGCATTGCACGATGTTCGCCTTTTCTTTGCCAGTGTTGCTACCATGCAGCGACAGTGTTTGTTGAGCTTCACGCACGTTCGGCATTTAGCTTTCTTCGGGGCGCCTCTCAGCCGGAGGAATTGGTTCAGGTAGCCGCCAGTTTGAACCAGCCTGCGATTGCTGTTCTGGACCGGGATGGTGTTTACGGTTCTGTACGACAGCATCTGGCTGCCAAAAAGCTCGGTTTGCAGGCGCATGCAGGTGCCGAAGTCACTTGCACAGACGGGTCTGTATATCCATTGTTATGTGAAACCCGAAAAGGATATCAAAACCTGTGCAGGCTGATCACACGCATGAAGATGCGCGCCGCGAAGGGCGAAGGCGCGGCAACTCCTGAGGAGATAGCAGAATTCGCCGAGGGCCTGGTATGCCTTGCCGGGACAAATGGCAGTCCTTCGCTGGAAACTGCTGTTCTAATCTTTGGTAAAGAGAATGTTTTCGCCGAATTGCAGCGTCATTTATGCCGCGAGGAAGAAGCACGCAATCAGCATGTAGCCGAACTGGCAGGCCGGCTGGGTGTTCCGCTGCTGGCAACCAATGGAGCATCCTGTGCGCATCCCGAGCAGCGTCAGATTCTGGATGTGTTTACCTGCATACGGGAGCACACCACGATAGCCGATGCTGGCCGCTTGTTATCGCGTAATTCCGAGCGTTGTCTGAAGTCCTATGCGGAGATGGACCGGCTGTTTGCGGATTTCCCACATGCTGTCCGGAATACTAC
>JACMLA010000414.1 GCA_014379815.1 Bryobacteraceae bacterium
AGTGGCCAGAGATGCTTGATCTGTCCAGCCTTCGGCTGCTTGGATCTGTGGGAGAGCCCATCAATCCCGCGGCATGGGAATGGTTCTACCGGGTCATCGGGAAAACAAGCTGCCCCATCGTGGATACCTGGTGGCAAACGGAAACCGGAGCCATTATGATTGCGCCGATGCCAGGTGCCATTCCTGCCAAGCCAGGCTCGGGTACTCTGCCGATGCCAGGGGTTATTGCTGATGTGGTGAATCTGGCTGGGGAGCCGGTTGGAGTGAATGAAGAAGGGTTTCTCATCATTCGCAAGCCCTGGCCGAGCATGGTTCGAACCTTGTGGGGAGATCCTGAGCGATTCAAAGAGCAGTACTGGACCCGTATGCCGGGGATATATTTTACCGGCGATGCTGCGCGTCGCGATGAGGATGGCTATTACTGGATTCTTGGGCGGGTTGACGACGTGATGAATGTCAGCGGACATCGGTTGAGCACCATGGAGGTGGAATCAGCTCTGGTTAGACATCCCGCAGTAGCGGAAGCTGCTGTGGTTGGCAAGCCTCATGAGATTACGGGACAAGCGGTTTGCTGTTTCGTCACGCTGAAGCGCGGCGAGTACGATCACGGAGTGCTCGGCAAAGAGTTGCGGCAATGGGTGGCGCATGAGATTGGCCCGTTTGCGAGGCCGGAAGAGATTCGCTTCACAGAGGGTTTGCCGAAGACACGGAGCGGTAAGATCATGCGGCGTTTGCTGCGCGAAATTGTCACCACGAACTCTGTTACGGGCGATGTCACCACGCTTGAGGATATGGCTGTTGTAACCCGGCTTTCTTCTCAGCATGATGAGGACTGATATGATTACGGTTTCCGGAGACCCACAATGCTAACAAGAAGACAGTTCGGAACGCTTGCCGCCGCAGCCGGGGTAACACCGCTGTTGGGCAAATCAGACTCGAAAGTCAAAGGCGTCATGATCGGCGCGCAGAGCTACAGCTTCCGCGATCGCCCCCTCGATGAGGCAATCAAAGCCATGTCGGACGTCGGACTTAGTTATGTCGAATTGTGGCAGGGTCACATCGAGCCAAAACGCGGAACACCGCCGGATGAAATGAAGAAATGGCGCACCTCCGCGTCGTCCCTGCAGCAGATGAAGGAAGTCAAAAAGAAATTCAGTGATGCAGGAATCCGGATCTACGCCCTGAACTACAGCTTCCGAAAGAACCACACCGACGAGGAAGTCCTGCACGGGATGGAGATGGCAAAGACGCTTGGCACGAAGTTCATCACGGCTTCGTCAACTGTGGATCAGGCTAAACGCCTTAACGATCTCGCCGCTAAGCAGGGTGTGTTGGTAGCCATGCACAACCACGATCACTTCGAAGATCCTAACGAGTACGCCAGTCCGGAGAGCTTCGCGAAGGCAATGGAAGGAAATCCCCAGATTCGACTGAACCTGGATATTGGCCACTTCACAGCGGCTAATTTCGACGCCGTCGACTACCTGACTCAGCACCACGACAAAATCGTGACCCTCCACTTCAAAGATCGTAAGAAGAATCACGGCGACAATCTGCCTTTCGGTCAGGGAGAGACGCCGCTCAAACCCGTCCTGGTGTTGTTACGGGATAAGAAGTGGGGAATCCCCGCCATGATCGAATACGAGTACAAAGGGGCTGATGCAGTAGTGGAAGTAAAGAAGAGCTACGAGTATATGAAGCAGGCGCTGGCTTAGAAACCAGCGCCTCAGGCGAGAAAGCAGAGCTTATTCGCTCAGCTGGAACGATCCAACGAAAGCGCTGCGCTTGTCAGGACTCATCCACGTGGTGTTAAGGCCTTTGCCGCTGAATGTGTTCGCCAGGGCAAAGGCAGGCATGGCATGTTTGGTCTTTGTCAGTGGCTGATACCAGGTGACCTCATTGCTGCAATGGTTGTCGCCTTCATCCAGCGCACGTGTCTGAATGGTGGCCAGAGTTCCTGCCGTCAGGGTAGCCTTCCGGCTGTGGACGTTGTCATTTTCAAACTTTAGTTGTACGGGTTGAACCTCGACGCGAACGACATCCTGCAGTAGGTCGCCGCCCATACGTTCCGCAAACGCTTTCAAGGCAATTCTCTGGAGTGGTGAAGCACGCTCGTCGATGATGACAACCGACTTGACCGGATAAGCGTTGCCGCTCAAGTTTCCAAGAGTACTGTTGGCCTTCAGTACACCAACCACCGACAGCCCATCCAGTTTCACTCCCTGAAATTCGCCGGTCTCGACGCGCCATCCCATAACGGCGAGGTTCCCGACCAGATCGACTTCCGAGTTGGCGTAGCAGGGACCGGTGAACACATCGGCGGTGCGCGCCTCGATATAATCTCCGTGCAACTGCGTGCGATTCTGCAGGCCAGCAGCCATCAGCGAACCGGCAAGACAAACCGACAAAACTAATCTTTTCATCCGAATCTTAAACCTCCAGAAGTACTTGACTATTCTAACGCGCTTATAGACTCTTATTGCCACCCGCCGCCGAGCGATCGATAGAGGCGTACCACGGACTGCTTCTCGAGCAGCCGGATTTGCGCGAGGACCAACTGTCCCTGAAACAGGTTGCGCTGCGAGTCGAGAACCTGCAGATAACTATCCAGCCCTGCTTCATAACGCAAGCGGGACAAACGGCTGCTATCGGTGAGCGCGCGGATGAGTTGCTCCTGTTGAGTAACCTGCTGGCGGGTGCGATCGACTGCGATAAGAGAATCGGACACGTCGCGGAGTCCGGAGTATATAGTCCGCTGATATTGCAGTATCAGCTCGCGTTTCCGGGCCTCAGAAAGCCGCACGCTACTGCGGATTTGCCCGGCTCGAAAAATTGGAATCAGACTCGTCGGGCTGACGCTGGCAAGCCTCGCCGGTGTGTCGAAAAGTCGGGCCAGGGCGCGGCTCTGTCCGCCTCCGTTCGCGGTGAGCGTGATCTGGGGGATATACTGCGCGCGCGCCGCACCTCCCTGTGCGTTGGCAGACACCAATAGCTGCTCCGCCTGGCGGATATCGGGCCGCCTCTCGAGC
>JACMLA010000415.1 GCA_014379815.1 Bryobacteraceae bacterium
CAAGGCAGCACGACTACGCTGTGGTCTATCTTGCGATCCTTAATCCGGCGCAGCACGTCCCGGGAGTACTCCGGCAGGAACGTTGTGTCGTATGTGGTGTAAATGAACTTCGATTTCTTCGCGTACCGCGCGTACTGTTCGAGATAGTAGACGGGACTGATAGCCTTCCAGCATTCGCGCAGACTTTCCAGCGCGATCTCGCCTTCGATGCTCTGTCTGATGTGAATTGTGGAAAGGCCCGTCCAGACGACATCGGCAAAGTAAGACGAGCAGTGGTTAAACACATTCACCCGCATCCGGGGATCGTGCGCACTGGCGAGGAAGGCGTAGCACGAACCCAGACTGGTCCCGACGATTCCGAGACGATCGTAGCCCCGGGACTGCAACCAGTCAAAACAGCTGCGCGCATCAATCACAGCCTGACGGGTCGCATCGATGGTACGTCCAATGTTGGAGGAAACCGAGTAATCGGCACGATGCAGTTCCGGCGGCATGCGTGCGTCGTGGTACGGCAGACTCAGGCGGAGCGCGGAAATTCCCAGCTTTGCCAGAGCCCGGCACAAGCCACCGTGCTGATCGAAGCTGGAATTCCAGTGAGGCAGCACCAGCACTGCCCTGCCCTTATCGTTCTTCGCCGGATGCCACTGCGCATGGACTGTGTTGTTCGATTCGTATGGAGTCGGGGCGGCGGTTGTGAATCGAACCATGTCTCCGTCGAGCCGGAAGTCGCGCGGAACGTCATAGCTGAAGAACGGCTCGCTATCCTGCAGAATCGCCTGATTGATGGACTGAAAATATTCCTCTTCCGAAGAGTATCCGTTGTCCTGAGGCGTGCCGGGCCATGTCTGTGACCATTCGGTACCCCACTCAAAAGGGCGGACTACACGATTGTTGGTGCGGAAACAAAGACGGTTTTCCCACTCTTCGATCCAGTTCCTGTAGAGCGTTTTCATCTGTTAGCGGGAACTCTAAGTATACCGGGCGCTTACACTGAAAGCCGTGAACGACGAATACCGGCGAAGGCTTGCTGCACGTCAGGAAGCAGCGATTCGCCATGATGCGCAATTCCGGAATCTTGGCAATTACCGGCTGGGTGTCGTTGCCCTGGGCGGCGTGCTCGCCTGGTACTTTATCTGGACTCTGCCGCTGGCGGTGGCAGCTTTCACAGGCCTCATCATCTGGCATGAACGTGTGGCGAAGAGGGCAGCTATCGATGCCCGGGCAATCCGCCTCTATACACAGGGTCTGGCAAGGCTGGAAGGTAAGTGGCCGGGTAATGGGGAGTCAGGTTCGCGTTTCCAAAGTCCACACCACCCCTACGCGGGAGATCTCGACATCTTCGGCGATGGCTCTGTGTTTCAGCTGATCAACTGCGCGCGCACCATCACCGGAGAAGAGACGCTGGCTCAGTGGCTGTTATCTCCCTCCAAAATGGATGAGACAGTGCTTCGTCACCAGGCCGTGCAGGAACTCTCATCCCGACTGGACTTGAGGGAGGATCTCGCGCTGCTGGGCGACGATGTCAGGGCACAGCTGCACGCGAAGGCTCTGTTGAGCTGGGGGGCAGCGCCGCCGGAGATGGCAACCGCGATGCCCAGATGGATAGCCGGTGGCCTCAGTGGTGGACTGCTGGTGAGCTTCCTGCTTTTTATGTTGCAGGTTACTCCCCTGTGGCCGGTGTTGCTTTTCCTCCTCGGGGAGCTGGTGTTTTTCACCCTGATGCGGCAGCCTTTAGGCCGGATTCTGGAAGCGATGGAAGTGCCAGGCCGCGATCTTGGCGTGCTGTCAGCATTGATGCGGCGACTGGAGACGGAGACATTCTCGTCTGCCTTGTTGCGTGCTCTGCTGGCGAGAATGCAGACGAAAGGCCGGCCCGCTTCCGAGCAGATTGCACTCTTGCGGAGATTGATCGAGTTTCGCGATCAGGCAAGGAATCAAATGTTTGCCATTGTCGTCGAACCGCTGCTCTGGTCGATGCATTTCGGCTTTGCGATCGAGCAATGGCGTCAGCTGACAGGTCCACATCTGGGTGACTGGCTTGCGGCTGTGGGTGAGCTGGAGGCCCTCGCTTCGCTTGCCCAGTACGCTTCCGAGCATCCCGATGACGTGTATCCGGAGCTTCGAGAAGACGGACCGGTGTTCGAAGGAGACGGAGTCGCGCATCCTCTGCTGGGCACAGCAGGGATACAAAACGACGTGCGCCTTGACGGCACCATGCAACTACTGCTGGTCAGCGGTTCCAACATGTCAGGCAAGAGCACGTTGATGCGCGCTGTCGGTTTAAACGCAGTTCTGGCATGGGCGGGCGCTCCCGTACGGGCCCGCCGTCTGTCTATCTCCCGGCTTTCCGTGGGAGCTTCGATGCGAGTACAGGACAACCTGATGGAGGGTGCTTCGCGATTCTATGCGGAAATCACCAGATTGCGTCAAATCGTGGATATGGCAGGAGGTCAACCGACGTTGCTGTTTCTGCTGGATGAACTGCTGAGTGGTACGAACTCACACGACCGCTTAATCGGCTCGGAAGCTGTGGTGCGAACACTCGTGGCGCGGGGTGCGATTGGGCTGGTTTCCACCCACGACCTCGCGCTCGCGCATATTGCCGAGGAACTTGCCCCGCTGGCTGCTAACGTCCACTTCCAGGATCACATCAACAACGGCTCGATTGCATTTGATTACCGCATGCGCCCCGGTGTCGTGCAGAAGAGTAATGCAATAGAGCTGATGCGATCGGTTGGCCTTGAGATTTGAGTTTAGATATAGCCTAGCTGGATGGCCCGAAGGACCGCACGCGTCCGGTCCCGAGCACCTAGTCTGGAAAGAATGCTGGAGGCGTGATTCTTGACCGAGCCCTCTGTCATGCCAAGTGCATGGGCAATCTCGCGGTTGCTGTAACCTCCGGCTATCAGTCGCAGCACTTCGATCTCTCTTGGAGTTAGCGCCTCAGGATCGGGGAGAGAGTCGAAATCCGTTCCGCGTTCCTGAACGACCCGGATAACTCTCTCGGTGATCGTGGGCTGCAGCACGCTCTTCCCAGCCGCTACCTCGCGGATCACTGCAGCGAGACGGTCCAGCGATACGTCTTTCAGCAGAAAACCTTTCGCGCCAACCTGTACAGCTTGCAGAAACAGAGGATCTTCGTCGAACGTCGTGAGCAGGACGGAGGGAATCGCCAGAGCACGCCGTTTCATCTCCCGGATGGTTTCAATCCCACTCATACCTGGCATGCGAATATCGAGCAGAGCGACGTCAGGAAGGTGCTGTTCAATGGCCGCGAGGGCGGTACTGCCATCTTCTGCTTCAGCGACAACGTCTATGTCAGGTGTGGATCGTAGCAGTGTCACGATGCCGCGGCGAACGATATGCTGATCCTCGGCAAAGACGACGCGGATCATACCAGTTTTCCCGAGGGCAGCACCGCACAGAGTCTCCACCCCGCCCCTGTGGCGGTTGCTATCGTGAATGTTCCGCCGAGTTGCTCCGTACGCTCTTTCATACCTGTGAGTCCGTTGCCAAAACGCACCACTTGCGCACCCTCTCCATCGTCAGTTGCTTTCAGAACCACATTCTCCTGATCCACCGTGATCGTGAGCCAGAGATTGCTTGCCTCAGAGTGTCGCCGCGCGTTGGTCAACGCCTCCTGCGCCAGCCGGAAAAGAGTATGGGCGACAAGCGGGTCGAGGTCATCAGCGGCTTCATCGATCTCTACATGCACCACAGGATTCCGGAGGTCGGTACAGATCAGTGCCAGAGCTTTTCGAATCTCTACCTTCTTCTCTTCGCGCAAGTCTGTGACTACGTTGCGCACATCGGACAGAAGAAGACGTGCGATCTGATGCGCCTCCCGGATCTGCGTTGCGCCGCCATCGGTCGCGTGCAGTGCGGCCACTTGTAAGCTGATGCTCAACGCGGTCAGATTGTGACCAAGCGTGTCGTGTAACTCCCTCGCGATGTGAAGACGTTCGGCCAGGCGTGTACCGTCGAGCTCCATCTCTCTCATCGCCTGGAGTTCCCGGTTCTTGGTCGCGACTTCTACGCGAGCCCGCAGTTCTGTGGAGCTGAGCCGTCCCAAGCAAAATGCCACCAGATTCCAGACTGCGATACCGGCTGTAATCAGGACAAAGATCAGGAAAGGCGGAGCCTTGTCGAACACGCCATCGGGAGCGTAGAGGCTCGTCGAAGGCCACCTGATATAGATGGTCAGCTCCGCGAGCACGAGTAACGGCAGGTAAACAGCCGCGCTGCGCAAAGAGAGCAGAAACCCGATCTGGGCGGCTACGACAAAGAGCAACTCCGACCCTACAACAACGGCGTTGATCGCCTGCACCGCAATCGCTAACTCGCTCCAGCGGGTGGGATAGAGCAAGTTGGAAGGCCGGGTAGCCCACAGGAACACAGCGGCGAAACTGGCTGATCCCGCGATGTGCATTGCAATGGAAATCTGGTTCGATACCCTGCCCTTCAAGAGCACTTGCAGCAGTGACGGAGGCTCGGCTTCATAGAGAATCCATACAGTACAAATGAATGCGGAGAAGACACAGGCGAGTATTCCCGCGATGCGCAGGAACTGGACCGAGCGGAAGCGGTCCGCACCAGAGTCGGGCTCTTGCAATCCGTTCTGCCTGGGGGCTGTACTCATCAGCAAAGTTAAGAATCTGAATCGAAGATAGCGCTTTCCGGTACACCCGCCCCCTGCCGGAAGTCACTTTTCTTTACTAACTTTCGACACTTTCTCCAGTGCTCTGCTTTCGGGCACGCTTGACCTGTGTCACGAACCATTCTTCGTCTCATTTTGCTGCACGCAGTCGTTATTGCCGGGTCGGGTATCTGCTACTACCTCGGCCGGAAAAGCAACCATGCCCTGTCGGCCCAGGCCACTACGCCAGCCACTACGCGGGAACGTACTCCCCAACAGATACACGCTTTAGGACGCCTTGAGCCTCAAGATGGAGTTCGCTCCATCGGTTCCCCTTCCGGTCTGGAAGGGGCGCGCCTCGACCGGATGCTGGTCAAGGAAGGCCAGTTTGTGAGAATCGGGCAAGCCCTGTTTCTTCTCGACTCGGAGCGCAGATCCCGCTCTCAGATGCGACTCGCTGAGGGAGTGGTGAAGATCCAGGAAGCCAGGCTGGCGCAGGTAGAAGCGGGTGCCAAAGCGTCAGAAATCGAAGCGCACCAGGCCACACTCCAACGGTTGCGTCAAGAGCTGATTCACGCCGAACTCCTAGTCGCGAAGTCTCGTCCGCTGGCGCAAACCGGCGACCTTGCCCGGAAGGAGAGCGACGAGCGTGAGTTACGTGTCCAGACGCTAAGGGCCGAGATAGCGCGCGCCAGCAGTGAACTGGATGCCATAGCAGAGATACGGCCAACTGATATTGCCTTCGCCACTGCTGAGGTTCATCACTCCCGCGAGTCTGTCGGAAGGGCCCGGGTGGAACTGTCTTACTCGACCGTCAGGGCTCCCATGGACGGGGTCGTCCTGCGAATTCACAGCCGGCAGGGCGAATTAGCTGGCGGACGAGTGCTGGAGCTGGGCGACACCAGGCAGATGGTCGCGATCGCCGAGGTGTACGAGAGTGACATACGGCGCGTAAAGGTTGGCAGATCCGCATCGATCACGCTACCAGCACTGCGAGAGACGCTGCGGGGGCGGGTGGAAGAGATCGGCATTCAGATGGGCAAGCGTGACCTTGCAACTACAGATCCGGTTGCCGATACCGAAACAAGGGTTGTCCGTGTGCGAATCGCTTTGCTTCCCGATGATTCGCAGCGTGCGGCCCAACTAACGAACATGCAGGTCGAAGTGAGGATCGATTAATGCGATTCCTCACCCGGCGGATTCCGCTTGCGTGGTTGCAGTTAACACATCAGAAAGTCCGGCTTACGGTTGCAATCTGTGGCGTCGTGTTTGCCAGTCTGTTGATGCTGATGCAGCTGGGCTTGAAAGACTCGCTGGTGGAGAGCGCGTCGCTGGTCGAGCAGAACATGCAAGGCGACCTGTTCCTTGTGGACAAGCGATCGAAAGCCCTGATCGTGTCCCAACCTTTCTCCCAAAGGCTGCTGCAGCAGGCGCTGAGCGTACCGGGAGTGGAGTCGGTCTACCCTCTGATGGCAGGTTCGGCGACC
>JACMLA010000416.1 GCA_014379815.1 Bryobacteraceae bacterium
CACGCATGATCCCCCGGCAATTACTTTTCAAATGGCGACAGTTCGAGCCCGAGATCATCGTGTGCGCAATCCGGTGGTACCTCCGCTACAGTCTGTCGTATCGCGAGTTTCAGGAACGCCTGGCCGAGCGGGGCATCAACGTCGACCATTCAACGATCTGGCGCTAGGTGCAGCGCTACGCGCCTGAATTAGAGCTGCGTCAACGACCTCACCTTAAACCCAGTAACCGCTCCTGGCGTGTGGATGAGACCTATATAAGAGTGAAAGGCGAGTGGTGTTGCTTGTATCGGGCCGTTGACTCGCAAGGTGCTACCGTCAACTTCTTTCTTTCGGCATTTCGTGACCGGGAATCGGCGCAAATCCTATTCCGACGGGCCTTGCGCCACGGTGCTCCTCAACCGCGTGTCATCAACACTGACCTGGCTCCCACGTACCCTACCGCTATCAGCGGCCTGCAGCGATCTGGCGTTCTGCCCCGGCGCTGCAAGCACCGACCTGTTCAATACCTGAACAACATCATCGAACAAGACCATCGAGCTACCAAACGACGGGTGGACGCCAAACAAGGCTTTTCGAGCCTTTGGCGCTGCGAGACGTACGGGTGGACGGATACGAGGTGCGAGAGGAGGCGAATCAGTGTTTGCATGCGACAAAGCCGTAATAATTACGTAGAAAAGCCGAGAGCATGAATGGCGGCTCGTTCTTTGCGGAATCAGGCACCGACTCGTTCCTGCCCCAGGAATACAGCACGCACGATACCGTTTTCAGTGACAGGGCTGGAGGATCAGAGAATTCGATCGGAGACTCCAGCATCACCCAGTGATCCGGAGCAAGTGACTCACTGGTTCGCTTTTTTGCCTTCATGATATTGCTATTCACAAAAAGAAACACCCGATAGTTGTTCTCCTTGAGTTCGTTGGCCTTCTTGAGATTTGCAAAATCTTTAACAAACCAGAGATTCGTCTCGTTTACGACCTTTGTATAGCCGACCCTTTGCAGCCACGTGACCATCGTTGAGGGCAGCGTTGCAGCCGAAAGCATACCGTCAACATCCTCAACATCAAAAAACCAATTGGAAGAATCCCGAAGGCTGGATAACAGGATCCAGTCAACCGCGTCTACTCCACCCGAGAAGGGGTTGAAGATTAAATCCGTTTTCGGCCTCAACAGAAGCGTGCCAATGACTGCGGTTCCGCCAGTGTAGAGATTTATAACGGCTTTAACGTAGGCAACAGGGTTGTCGGTGGCCAGGTCATGAGCGAACGCGGCGGGACCGCAGAGCAAGCTCCCTCCCTGATCGATTTTGGAGGGATCCTTGACCCGTTCCCGCAAACCTTTAATGGCGCGCGCAGGATCGATGTTTGTCCAGACACCTTGCCGTGGTGCGGCCTCAAAACTGTTGACAATTGCTAATGCGTCGTCAATGCCTGACATTGCCCACCTCCGAATTGAATTGTACCTGGTCGCACGACCCGGCGCGGCGATGGCAAGACCGAGGGTGGCCGGCGTCATCGGGTGGTGCGCTCCAGTTCAACTAAGTCATATTCTTGTCGTTGTCCTGGGGTGATCTCAGAAACGAGCTGATGGTCCACTTCATGTTGGGGCGGCCTCCTGGATGAAGCTTGCCACCTCAGCTCGCCTTGGCGCTGCCCACTCGATTGAACGCTTCCCTTCGCTGATGCGACAAAAGGTTCAGCATCCGAGCAGGTTACTCTAGCCGGCCTCCTTCCCTGAGCCCGCCCCCCCGGGAATCTCTCTCGTCGCGCGCTCCGCATAATCGGCAAAGCCAGAGAGCAGTTCAGTAGCAATCTATCGAAGGCGCGGTCGACCGCCACCACAAATTTGCGCTGCCATCCATATGGTACAACTGAAGGCTAATTTCTGAAATATGCCAGCAAATGACCTATCCAGTGTGACCACATTGCTGGCCAAGGCTCGCGGCGGTTCGGTCGATGCTAAAGAGCGCTTGATAGCAGTTGTGTATCCGGAACTAAAAGCGATCGCCGCCAAACTGATGCGCCGCGAGGGAGCTTGTTCCGAGTTGCAAACAACCGCGCTGGTGCATGAAGCCTGGCTTCGCTTGTTTGGCGGAGACCCGGTTGCCGCGGATAATCGCGCCTGGTTTTTCTTTATGGTTTCGCGAGCTATGCGACAGACGCTCGTCGACTGCGCGCGGGCTCGTCTGACGATCAAGAGAGGCGCTCTTCTTCCCTGCGTGCCGCCGAAGGAGGGCGACTATGCCGGATCTTCGGAGGAAACTGCCCTGAATCGCACGATTGCCATCGACGCCGCACTGGAAAGGCTCGCGCTCGAGGATGAACGTGCCGCCAGGGTTGTGGAAATGCGTTTCTTTTGTGATTTGACTTTCTCTGAGATTGCACAGGTGCTCGGGATGACCGAGCGCACGATAAGCCGCGACTGGCGATTCGCCCGAGCCTGGCTTAAAACACACTTGTCGGGGGAGATGGAATGAGCCAGGTCGACCGTCTGAAGGAGATTTTCCTGATCGCGTCCGAAGCCCCGCCCGAAATGCGAGGCAGGCTGCTCGACGACTGGTGTAAGACTGACCCGGAGCTGCGACAGAAGGTGGCGCAACTTCTGCGGTCGGACGAACAGACCGGGCACGAATTCTCCGTCCCTCTGCTCCAGCAGCAGATTCTGTCTTCCGAAGTCATTCTGTCGGGCCGGACCGTCGGTAAGTACGTCTTGCGCGAACGCATCGGGCAGGGCGGGATGGGCAGCGTGTACCTGGCCGAAAGGTCCGATGAAACATTCGTAAAGCGCGTGGCAGTAAAGCTGGTTTCCGCCACCATGTTTTCCCGTGAGGCAGAGGAGCGGCTTCGGCGCGAGCGGCAGGTGCTGGCAAATCTCGACCATCCCTTTATCGCCCGGCTCCTGGATGGCGGCATCGCAGACTTCGGTCCCATGTACCTGGTGATGGAGTACATCGAGGGCCTGGCAATCACCGAGTTTTCGCGCAGGGAAGAACTAAGCGTCGAAGATTGTCTGCGCCTGTTTCTCGATGTCTGCGAGGCGGTGAGCTTTGCGCATCGCAATCTTGTCATCCACCGGGATCTGAAACCCGCCAATATCCTAGTCACCTCGGACGGCAAGCCGCACCTGCTCGACTTTGGTATCGCCAAGTTGCTTTCGCCCGCCGAGTCCGATGCCAGCCTGACAATGACCGGCCTCCATCCGATGACGCCGCAGTACGCAAGCCCGGAGCAATTTCTGGGAATGCCGATCACGACGGCCTCGGACGTCTACTCGCTTGGTTTGATCCTTTACGAGTTGCTGGCCGGAGCGCGTCCCTATTCGTTGAACCGGGGTTCGGTGGAGGACATGGTGCGGACTGTTTGCGAGACATCGCCTCGCCCGCTGAACCAGAATGCCGCAAAGCCGGTTGCCTCCGACCTAGAGGCCATAGTAATGAAGGCTCTTCGCAGGGAGCCCGACCTTCGCTACGGCTCCGTTGAAGCGTTTGCGGCCGACATAAACAGGTTCATGACAGGGCTTCCGGTTTCGGTGGTTCAGGGCAGTACTCGTTACAAAGTGACTAAGTTTCTGCGCAGGAACCGGCTGCCGGTGACCGTGGCATCGCTGCTGTTGCTGACAATGAGTGCGGGAATCGGCGCAACCACGTGGCAGGCGCAAATTGCACGGCAGCAGCGCGCCCGCGCGGAGAAGGAGGCGCTGCAGGCCCGCCAGCAGCAGGCGCGCGCCGAGGAATCTGTCGTGCGGGAGAATGCCGCTCGCAGGAATGCCGAAGCAAGCGCACGCGAGGCCGAGGCGCAACGGGAGCAGGCAGTAACCCAGCAACAAAAAGCGGACTCGCGGTTTCGTGACATCCGCGCACTTTCCACAGCCTTTCTTTTTGAATTTGACGCCGCGATTACCGATGTGATCGGCGCGGAGAAAGGCCGTAGCCTGGTTGTGGCTAAAGGGCTGGAATATCTTGACAAGCTGTCGCGCGAGATGCAAAGCGATGAGTCGCTGCAGGAAGAAGTGGCTTCGGCATATGAGCGGCTGGCCGATATCCAGGGCAACATTTACCTGAGCAATCAAGGTGAGTTCCGCAAAGCCCAGGAGCTTTATGAACGCGCACTCACCATTCGAAAGCGCCTCGCGGACGCACATCCCCGGGACTTGCCGCCGAAGCGGGCACTGGCGTTGGCGCACTCCAAACTGGCGGATGGTTTGTTCACAAGGGGCGACATCAAAGCGTCGCTCACAAATCATTCCACCGCCAGAGCACTTCTTGTTCAGCTAAAGAGCAGCGGGGACAACAGCGAGGCGGTGCGTACGGGATTGCTGCGCGTCCAATCGCGTTTATGCACCTTGTTGATTCCCGCTGGAGACCTGGACGGCTCAAAGGCAAACTGCAATCAGGCGGTTGAGGGCAGCAGGCAGCATCTTGCCGCCAACCCAGGGCTTCCCGCGGCACGTGCAATTTTCGCCGCAGCGCTCTATGGACAGGCGGCTTACTACCGTGCCACGAAAGATTATCCGGCCGCGATACGGCTTCTCGAAGACGTGGCGCGGGAGTTCGGTGAACTCTACAGGGCAAATCCGAAGAACAGCTCGTATGGCAAAAATACTGCAGGGGCTTATACGCTCATCGGCAATAGCTGGACAGCACTCGGCAACCGGGTGAAAGCCGTCGAAAACCACGAACAGAGCCTGGATGTTCTGCGGGCAATGCTCAGGATTGCTCCCGATGACGTGCGACTGAAAACCAGTTTCGGATTCGCGTCTACAAGCCTCGCTCCGGTGTTGCTCAAAGAAGGCAGGACGGATGAGGCGACCGCCGCCGGGCGAGAAGGCTTGCGAGTCCTGCGTGAACTGGCGGAGCGGAAAAGTGCCACTGCCGATGATTACAACAACTACGCCAACTTCCTCCTCGAGATTGGAGTGCCTTCGTTGCGAGATCCGAAACTCGCGCTGGAGTGGTCGCGCCGTGCTGTGGATTCGCTCACCAATCCCAGCCTTCCTCTGCTGGACACGTTGGCGCAGGCACAGTGTGAAGTCAACGGCCCCGATGCCGCCGCGCGCACCGCGGAAGCCGCGCTCCTCGCCCATCCTGCTACGGGATCACCGGGAGGCTTGCGTGTAGAGGTGGAAGGCAAGCTGGCGCGGTTCAGGAAAGGCAACTGCAACTAAACCATCCTTAATTCACCGTTATTTATTTCTGGTTTATGGTGGGCTTCCCGCCTGTGGGGATGAAAGCCATGAACAAATTCATCAATTTCAGACTGCGACGAGTTCCTGTCGGCTCCATTGCCTTGTGTTATTTGGCGGTGCTTACAATAACAGGCTCAGCAAAAGCGGCAACTTGCACCGTGGGCGGCGACGGCTCAGGTCCGACCGTTTGGAGCGTCGATGACAAGAGCTATATCAAAACGTTCAGAATTCCTACCCAACTCTGTTATCCGGGCACCCATTCCTTTCGCATCTCTTCAACCAATCCTGACTGGCTCAGGTTCACTCCGGCAGTTGGGGCTGAGGGCACCACCGTAAGCGTAACGATCCTGCAAAACTTAACGACGGTCTTTCGCTCCGGAACGGTAACCATCACTCCGCAGACGTCAGGCGCGATCTCCTATCGATTTCGCGTGGACCAGCTTGCCCGATGCACGTATACAGTAGCGCCACCTGCAACCGTGGGTTGGCAAAGTGGGACGGGCAAGCTGAGACTCATTACGAACCGAACGGGGTGTTCGTGGACTGCAGTGTCCAGCGCGCCGCAATGGTTGGGAATAACGACTCCGTCAGGTACAACCAGTGCAGATATCGGCTTCACGGTCGGTGAAAACTTTGCAGCTCCGAGCCGCTGGGCCACGATAAGCGTTGGGTCGACAAGTGTGGCGTTAACTCAGTCTGGGGCAGGATGCAACTCGTCAGGGGCGATCACCCCCTATAGCCTGACCTTCCCGAAAGAAGGAGGGGCGCGCATCATCAATCTAAGGCTTCCTGTTGGGTGTGAGTGGGCGGCTACACCGACAGATGGCCGCTTCAGCTTCACGCCGCCCGCCGGTACGTCATTGGGTAACAACACAATTACAGTGACCATGACTGCTAATTCAACACTCAACATCTACGATGGGTTCAAGTACATCAACGGGTCCAGCATCCGCCTGACGCAGGACGGGCAACCTTGCCCGGCCTTCCAAATCACTCCGACCACTTTCGATGTTCCTGCTAATGGCGGGAATATCAACGTGAATGTGACAGGCACGCCCTTGCCATGCGTGTGGCGCGGTGTGGAGAACGTGAACTGGATCGACTCGTCCGGTGAATATGTCTCTGGCAACAAGTCCTGGACCGCGTTGGTTCGGCCGAATGCATCAGGTGAGGTGCGTGAGGCTAAGGCAGACGTGGCCGGCACAACGGTGACGATTCGTCAGGCCGCGTATGTGCCACCGGTTCGACTTTGGGAAAAGACCTTCGATGGCGACAGGCTCACCGACCTTACCATCTACAGGCCTTCGACTACCCAATGGATCAGCATTGTCAGTTCCGGTAGGTCCCCTGGCACCGGATGGGTCCCGCACTGGAGTTCGAACAGCGATCCTGTTTTCCAGGCCTACTGGGGTGCCGCGAATGCAGACAGACCAATCTCGGCTGATTACGACGGAGATGGGATTCGCGATCTGGCAATTTGGAATCCTAACGGCGGGGGCGTAGAGGTTTACCCGTCGAGCGGAACGTGCCCAACACTCTTCACCCCAGAATGGGTAATCTGCACCCTGCGGAACTGGGGCAATGCGCAGGACGAGCCGCTGGTTGGCGACTTCGATGGCGACGGTAAGGCGGATCCCGCGGCATACCGCCGCAGCAACGATACGTGGTACATCATGCCATCCACAGGTTCCTGCCCACCAGCCTTTGACTATGCAGGCATCTATCTCGGCCACGTGCACTGTACGTGGTATTACGGAAATCGCCAGGACGCCGTGCTCCACGATTTCGATGGTGATGGGCGCACCGACATTGCGCAATGGGACAACCGAGACGGCCGCTGGGGAATGACGCCGTCGGGCGGAGCATGCCCGCAACTATGGACAATTCAGGAAATTCACCGCGGCCGTCGCATCTGCAGCGTGTACTTCGGCTCGCCTGGCGACGTGCCGGCCAGCGCCGATTATGACGGCGACGGGGTGACGGACCTGGCAGTCTGGCGGGCCTCAGCCAACGCCCTTCTTGTTGGACCCTCGTCAGGGGTCTGTCCGGCACACTTACCCTACAGCGGCTCTGCGAATGGCTTTCCGGTTTGCGTCAGAGTCGTGGACAATGGCGTAGCCGCAATACCTGCACCAGCAGACTACGACGGGGACGGAAAGAAGGACATCGTTCTGTACAATCCCGCGACGTATTGGTGGATGGTCGTACCGTCCAGTAACCAGTGTCCCAGCAAGCTGTCGGAATCGCAGTTCACGTTCAGCGACAGTTGGGCCGGCTGCAAACGCAATTGGGGCGGTCCGGGTGACATTCCCATTCGATGATCCTCCAGGCCGCCCCTCACCCGGGCGGCCTTTTTCTTTGTGTGCCGAGCATGCTACCGCGAGATGGCGGAGATCCCCTGGGAGCTGGGTGTAAACGTGGCACCCTGCACGATTCTTCGCTGGGTCGTACGGTTCTCCGAGGAGTTTGCCAAACGATGGCTGCACTTCGAACAGCGCGTGGGCCGTTCGTGGCGTGCTGATGAGACGTATGTGAAGGTGCAGGGTGGCTGGATGTTTTTGTACCGCGCCATTGATTAGCGGGGCAGGACGGTGGAATCGTATCTGAGCCGAACCCGCGATATAACGGCAGCGAAAGCGTTTTTCAGGAAGGCACTGAAGCGCCACGGCGAGCCGCGTTCGGTTACGCTCGACGCCTTCAAACCGAGCCAGGCGGCGCTGCAGCGGATGGGCATGCGGAATGAGTTCAACTTCCGTTGGGCAAATCCGGTGAAGATCCGCAGCTGCAAATACCTGAATAACATGGTTGAACAGGATCACCGCCGAATCAAATCGCGGGTTCAACCGATGCCTGGTTTCAAGAAGTTCTACAACGCCAGACGCATTCTGATCGGCGTTGAACTACTCCAGAAACTCAGCAAAGATCAGTACCGTGTGCCGCCTACCTTCGGCCGCACACCAGACGCCATCTGGAGTAAAGTCCTTGCAGCGTGATCGTTAATGCAACGGAGCCCCATCAACAAGTTGTTTGGTGTGACCGCGTAATCGACGGGAAAAGAAA
>JACMLA010000417.1 GCA_014379815.1 Bryobacteraceae bacterium
AGTTGCGGCCGGGGAGCGAGACCGTAATCACGCGACTCGCCGACATCCTGGTGATTCACGCAGTCCGTTGCTGGATCGAGCAGGAGCCGTCTGGCCAGACAGGTTGGCTGGGTGCTCTGCGCGATCCACAGGTTGGACGAATTATCGCGCGCATTCATCGGCATCCGGAACTGGCTTGGACACTTGAGACTTTAGCGGCCGAGGCTGCGATGTCGCGTTCAGCCTTTGCCGCACGGTTCACAGAACTGGTTGGCGAACCAGCGATGCACTACGTCGCGCGGTGGCGAATGCTTACAGGCTTAAGCTGGCTGCGCGAAGGAGACGCAACGGTGGGCGAGATCGCGCTGAGACTGAACTACGAATCGGAGGCGGCGTTCAGCCGTGCGTTTAAGCGATTTCTCGGAGTGACACCAGGAGCAGCCCGGCGAAACAGGTTTCCAGTAACGTAGAGGCTTCCTCGCTCGGTCAGTGCCCAATGAGCACCCAATGAGCAATTGATACACTTTCTGGGATTGAAACTATATAGCTCTCTTGCCGAGTGGTGGCCTCTCATGTCGTCTCCTGACGAGTATGAAGAGGAAGCCGCGTTTTACGCGAAGCATCTGCTTTCTGCCGGGGACTTGCCCGTGCGATCAGTAGTCGAGTTTGGCAGTGGTGGCGGCAACAACGCTTTCTATCTGAAGCAGCAGTTTGGCATGACTTTGGTCGATCTGTCCGAGGAGATGCTTGGGGTTAGCCGTGCGCTGAATCCTGAGTGCGAACATGTCGCTGGCGATATGCGGACGGTTCGTCTTGGACGTCAGTTCGATCGCGTCTTTATACATGATGCAATCTGCTATCTCACAACGCCGGAAGATTTGCGTCTCGCAGTTGAGACAGCTTTCGTGCATTGCCGTCCGGGTGGCGGAGCTCTGTTTGCTCCCGATTTCGTGCGTGAGAACTTCTACGCAGGCACGGACCATGGGGGCAACGATGGAGCGAATCGAGGTCTGCGGTACCTCGATTGGACGTGGGATCCAGACCCGGCAGACCACACATACTTAGTGGACTATGCTTTTCTGCTGAGGTCGGAAGACGGCCTGGTACGTGTGGAGCACGAACGGCACGTCGAGGGGCTGTTCGCGCGCTCAGAATGGCTACAAATTCTTGGCGAAGCAGGCTTTGCCGTTACGGTTGTGCCCTTTGAGCACTCCGAGCTTCCTGAAGGCTCTGCGGAGATTTTCCTTGGGGGGAAACCAGCCTAACCTAATGCGATCGAGATCCGTTGCAACACAAGGGGCACAACGGAATCCAGGAGATCACCCCGGATGCCAAGCGTCTCAGGAGCGTGGCTTCTGAGAATGCTTGACAGACCATGCATCGTCGACCAAATGAAAAGTGCGTCCATCAGCGGGGGTACGTCTGCGCGACGATTGGGCAGACGCGCTACCGCGTCACTGAGAAGAGCGAATGCGTGCCTTGCCCGAAGCATCATCTCAGGATGCAGGTCAGGATCCGGCAGCTGGGTCTCGAACATTAGCCGGTAATGCAGCGGATGCATCTGGGCATAGGTGAGGTAAGCCTTCCCCATATTGGCCAGGTCTTCGGCGGGTCCGACTCCCGCTGGCCTGTTGTCGAGATAATCGGCGAATGCGACGAAGGCCCGGCTGACTACTTCAGCAAGGATGTGATCGCGACTTGGGAAGTGCCGGTAGGGAGCTTGATGCGAGACGTTCAAACGACGGGCGACTTCGCGCAGGCTTAGTTGCTCCAGACCAGATTCTCCGATGATCTTGAGTGCCTCCGCGACGCACGCTTCACGCAGATCCTCGGGCTTGAGTTTTCGCTTCGCCATTCTGATGTCTTGTCATGCCTTCCATCACCAGGCCGAGTATCCGGCTTCGGCCTCGTCGTGGCAATGTCGAGAGAGATGCCTCCAGCAACTGGGAGAGCCAGCCGGGCCGCACGGTGGTGCGATGGCCCAGAGCATCCAGTGTAGCCACCGCGATGTCTTCCGGCTGCAGGCCCATTCCCATCTGCATATTCGCCCGGGTTGCAAATCCGGTATGGACGGGACCCGGTGCGCACGCCAGGACGTCAACGCCGAGAGGCGCCATCTCGAGGTGGAGCCCTTCTGCAAGGGATTGCACATAGGCCTTGGTAGCCGAATAGTTGACCGCGCGGGCGACTCCCTGAAATGCAAGTAAGGAGCTGAGCAGGATCATCCCGCCTTTTCCCCGCTTAGCCAGACGACGGCCAAACAGCAGGCTCATCGCGGCAACAGCCCGGCAGTTGAGGTCGATCATGTTTACTTCCGCATCGAGATTAGCTTCGAGGAAACTGCCCGAAGTTCCGAAGCCTGCAGCCGCAACCAAGAGGCCGACATCGAGATGTTCCGTTTCGGACACCAAGGTCCGCACGGAATGTTCCTGCGCCAGATCCAGTGGGCAGGCGTGGACGGTGATGCGGTGTTGGATCGTGAGTGAGGCCGCCAGTTCGGTCAGCTTGGTGTTGCGCCGGGCGACAAGAACGAGATTTAGCCCACGCTGTGCAAGACACTGCGCGATCTCGCGACCGATGCCATCAGAGGCGCCCGTCACCACGGCCCAAGGCCCGTATCGCTCTCTCCACCGTATCTGTTGCGGAGTCAGGGCATCAGCTGTTGTCACCGACCGACCATGACCTCGATGGACGCAGTCTTGCCTTCCTCAAGGTCGAATGCAGCCTCTTCAAAATTGGGAGGCCGCATGCGATGGCGGACGTTGTTGGAAACACCCCAGTCCTCGGTAGGTAGGCCAAACATCTTCGTATCCGTTTTCAGATTCCCGTTCACATCGTGCGAGACGGCAACGGCGAACCTGCCCGGCGTCAGTCCGGCAAAACGGCAAGTGACGCCCTCGCGCGACGCGTCGTGGCGCTGCACGGTCGCCGCTTTGAGATCCATGGGAAAGCCTTTGGCTGTTGCGAACAGAGCGCAGCCAATCGTCCCCTCGTTCGATTTAATGCCGTTTACCCGGATCGCCAACTCCGCCGTATTGGCGAAGGCACAAGTGCAGCACATTGCGATCAGAGCTTTTGCGATGCTGTTGTTCAGGGATCTGAATAACATGGTGTGGCCTCTTGTTGACAGTGTCTACTTGATTTGACCCTAAGTCGTAGACAGTGTCAACAGATTTCTTTTCCAAGCGATTTGTTACTGGCTGTCCGCGGTGGCAACATACGCACCAAGACCCACCAGAGCCACGCCTGAGGCAACTCGCTGACGTCTGCGGAACTTTGCGCTGTGTTGTAACCGATAACCAATTGGGCCGGCGAAGAAGGCCACGACCAGGTCTGCTGCCGTGTTTAAAGCAACTGAGATCGTACCTAACAAAACGAACTGCTGGAAGACCGGGCCGCGCTCCGGAGAGATAAATTGCGGAATGAACGATAGAAAGAAGAGTGCTGTCTTCGGATTCAACACCTCCGTGACAATACCCTGGGCAAAGGCGCTGTTACTTTCCGGGCCACCGTCGGTCGACAGGATCGGCTCAGTATTGCGGCTCTGAATCATGCGCAATCCAAGCCATACAAGGTAAGCGGCACCTGCATACTTCACGGCGGCGAAAGCGACGGCGGAGGCGGCAAGAATAGCCGATAGGCCCAGCGCTGCAGTCACAACATGAGCGAGTCCGCCGACGAAAGTTCCAAGCGACGACAGTACACCTTCGCGCCGTCCTCCGGCGAGGCTGCGCGCGAGCACGTAGAAGATTCCCGGACCAGGAGTTATCGCAAGCAGTACAGCGGCAGACAGAAAGAGGAGAAAACGATCAGCTTCGGGCATCCGGACATTCTCTCGCAAACTTGACGTGTCGTTTGAACACTGCGGAACCGGTCTTTGCGGCAGATCGCAATTTGGTCTGAAGTGAACACAAATCAGTGGAGGACACTCTGTAATGAAAAAGGTATTACTCCTGCTCACGGCCGCTGCCACGTTGCTGGCTGCTCAGGAGACGCCGTTTCCGGACAACGCGATTTCCCCTGTGATCTACCCGCCTCCGGTTGCAGCTTTTGTTGAGGTGAAGGCGTATCTGGGGTTGTCGGATGCGCAGCTTGAGCAGTTGCGACAAATCCTGACGGACCGCGATAAAGCTACGCAGGAAGTGAGTCAGCGGATGCGCGAAAAGCAGTTGCAGATCCGAAATCTGCTCACTAACGGTTCCAATGACGCGGCACAGGTTGGACGGCTGACGATTGAAGTTTATGAACTGCAGAAGCAGTTTTCGGTGCCCGAAGAGCAGTATCGAGTGCGGGCGCTGGCAGTACTGAGTGCGGATCAGAAGGTAAAGGTAGGACAGCTGGAGCAGATTCTAAAACAGACTCCGGCTGCCTATCAGGCGACACACTTGCTGCTGCTGAATCCGCTTCCTCCAGGTCCGCCCCAGATTTTTACAGGGTCGGATAGCTTACCGGCAATCCAACCGTAGCTCACTGTTTCGTTCGACGTCGAGGTCGGTACCCGCGGAGGAGTACCGACCTTTTTCGCGCGCAGTTACGTTCTACCATTACAGACCAATGCTGCCTTTATTAGCGATGGCGCTTTTTGCCGTAGATGGCTCGCCTAAGATCGAACTCGCGTGGACGTATCACACGAAGGCGGTTGCCCCGAATGAGCGCGCTGCGGGCATTGCGGCGTTTGAGGCGACTCCGGTGCTGGCCGACGGGCTGGTGTTTGTAATCACGCCGTTTAATCAGGTGATTGCGCTCGACCCTGAGAACGGCACCGAGCGCTGGCGGTTTGACCCGCAGCTTGCCCAGGACCGGTCGTACTCGGAGGCTACTGCGCGTGGGGTTGTCGTGTCAGGCGGCGTCCTGTTTTTCGGAACTTTGGACGCCCGGATCATTGCGTTACGGGCAAGTACGGGCAAACTGGTTTGGGAAACCAGGCTCGATCCTCAATCGAAAGATGGCAACTACCAGATCACGTCGCCACCTGTGGTCTCCGGCAGCACGGTCATTATAGGTTCGTCGATCGGAGACAATGGCCGTGCGGAGATGGAGCGCGGCACGGTACGTGCATTCGATGTGCAAACGGGCAAGTTGAAATGGACCTGGGATCCCACACCTCCCGGCAAAACAGGGGCGGCCAATGCGTGGGCTCCGATGTCAGTGGATCCCAAGAGCGACATGGTGCTGATCCCGACCGGGAGCGCGTCGCCGGATTTCTATGGGGGTCTGCGCCCTGGCAACAACGGATACGCGAATTCCGTGGTCGCACTGCAGGCTTCGAGCGGCAAGCTCCTGTGGTCCTTTCAGGTCGTCCACCACGATCTGTGGGATTACGACGTGGCGTCACGGCCGGAGCTGATTGAAATTGCAGGCAAGCCGGCAGTTGGCGTACTCACCAAGATCGGACATTACTTTGCGCTCGACCGGATGACCGGTAAGCCTCTGCTCCCAGTGGAAGAAAGAGAGGTACCGCGCTCTGATATCCCGGGGGAGAGTGCTTCGGCAACGCAGCCGTTTCCGGTAAGCGGGCTGTTCACTTCGCAGAAGTTTGTACCCCGGCCCGGCTGGTGTACTGAACAGTTTCGCAAGCTTCGCTACGAAGGTTTGTTCACGCCGCCAAGTGTCAACGGGACTCTGGTGTTTCCCGGCAACGTCGGTGGTGCAAACTGGGGCAGCGGCTCTTATGACCGGGAGCGCGGACTGCTGTTTGTTGCCGCAAACCGGCTGGCAACCATGGTTCGGCTGATCCCCCGGGAGAAGTTCGATGCGAGCGGACATGGAGAGACCGGCGAGCGATGGGGTCAGGAATATGCGCCGCAAAAAGGAGCGCCCTACGGGATGGCACGCAGGACATTTCTGGAAGCGGATGGAAGGCCCTGCGGCGAAGAACCATGGGGTGCGCTGGTAGCGATCGATGTGGCCACAGGTAAGCTCCGCTGGGAGACGCCAATGATGGTGGGCATTGGAGGACCTCTGTTTGCAGATGGCCTGGTGTTCTTTGGCGGTTCCGTGTTTCAGCCCAAGCTACGCGCATTCCGTGCCGATGACGGGAAGCAGGTCTGGGAGTCCGATCTCCCCAACGTGGCACATTCCGTACCGGGAACCTACTTGTGGAAGGGCAAGAGATACGTAGTGGTGTGCGCCGGCGGACACGGCAAAGTCGACGGCGAGCCGAAAGGCGACTCCGTAGTGGCGTATCGGGTGAACTAAGGCGCAAAGAACTGGGGCACAAGAGTAGCGAGCCTTGCGCGGTTGGATTCTTCAAAGGTAAAATCCTGAGCCGCCGGCAGCCGCCTGTACGTGATGAAGGAGCCGGCTTTCTGGTTGCCATAGCCGGTATTGTTGCGCCAGGTTGACGGCGCGGCGTTGGGCAAGCTCACGATAGGATACATCAGTCGCCTCCGAGTGACAAGATCGTCGCGCGTGTGGGTTCCCGCAGGCACATTCAAATCGCCAGAGCTGTGGCCTTGATTGGGAAGTCCGCAGAGGCTCATGTAGTGACCCATTTCGTGCTCAATCGTCTGGGGTGTTGCTACCGAGGCACTATGCAGGAACAGGCCGCTTCCAAAGCGTTGCACAGCCGGTGGAGGCGGGGGTGCCGCAGGCGTAACCAGACCGAAAGCTCTGGCAGATGCAGTCGAGACGCCTATCCCGGTAACAGTGGCCGCGATGCTGGGCACAATGAATACGTTCACCGCAACAGCGGACCGGTTAGGCGAGTTCATGCCGGCGGTTAACGTCTCGATGAGGCCGGGCGAGTTGGAACCGGACGGAATCTCCGCTACTCCCCAAACCGTGTCGACGAACGCGGTGATGACGAAGATAACGCCATGCGGAATCCAGCCTTCGTTGGCGAGATTGACGAATTCGGTAACGCGTGCGACTCGTGCCGCCCGGTTCGCGCACGCTCTGCTGAAGAAATTTGCAGGTTGATTCCGGCCGTTGACCGTGAGCAGATGGACCACCATCGGAATCTGAATACGCGGGTAGACCTGGACGTACAATTCCCCGATAATTGGGCCGTCAACGAAGTTGTAGCGGACTTCGAGCTTCACGCGGCCTGCTGCCAGAGCGCTGAATTCTATGTCATGGCTGCGTGCCACGCGCAACTGCCGATTGCCTACGGGGCTGGTGATCTCGACAATTGCCGGATTGCTGCTGACGACAAAAAGCCTGGCATTGGGTGAGATCTCAGTGCGAAACAGTCGGACTGTAACACGCGTCTGCCCAACCATCGCGCTCATGATCGGACCGTGCTCGGTGGCAAAGGCATCGTCACGATATCCGGCATTGTCAACGTCAGGAAATCGGCGGTGCGCCGAACCAGTGCGCGCACGTGCGAAGTCGACCATATAGATTCGCTCGGTAGTCGTGAAGATGGTGGTGTTGAAGTCAGGCATTGGCTAGGGAGTCGACTCGAGTGCGGTCATGATTTGAAGTGCTTCCTGAATCTCCATTTCGTCGAAGCGGCGCAGGGGTGCGGTAGAAAAAGAAAGCCTGATGTTGAGCGCTGCCATGGCGCGGATGGCCAGATCGCAGACACGTGCGGCGACCACGGGATCGTGTGGGAGTGAGATGGCTACCGCGTCGCGGCGGTCTTCCAGAAGCGGACGGAAGTACCGAACCAGAGTGGCGTCGCCGGTATACAACACGTCGTCGATAGCAGCCATACGCGCGGTTTCCGTCGGGGCGCCGAGACGCTGGATCAGCTCCTGACGATGTTGCTCGTCACCCAGTCGCGCCATCGCAATCGATAGGTCATGACGTAACCCTGCCTCTCGCGTCGTACGGTGCAGAGCCCTAAGCTGGGGAAGCGGTGAAGGATTGCCAATCATTCCGATTTGCTTTGCCAGCGCTCCCTTGATGACGAGGTCGTCATTCTGCTCCAGAGCCTTCAAAAGTTCCTCGACCAAACTGGGCTGCGCGATGGTGGCAATCAGACTGTTGGCGATGCTGCGCACGGTCAGGTTGGCGTCAGTGAGGCGGCTGAGGATGGCTCGCGAAGCACCTTCGGAATGCATAAGGGATGCCAGCTCGAGCACAAGCAATCGCGCCGACGCTTTCTCATGACCAGCCTGTTGCTGCAGTACTTCACCCACATCGGAGGTCGGCATTGTGCGGGCCAGTGCCTTTGCGGGTTCTGTCAGCCCTGACGCTATCTGACGGCTGAGATCGTTCTTTGCCGAACCTGGTTCAAACATCACCGCTCCCTTGATCTGCGGCCATGGCTGAAAGCGCGAGATGAGCGCGGCTGCAGCCAAGAAAGCGCATAGCGATACAGCTGCGATGCGCAAGGCGTTACGCTCCGACTATAGCCACGAGGGCCGCCTGTGTGATCGCCGAATCGGGACCGGAAGGGTTCACCGAGACACCCGCCGCGACCCTGTTGACGCTATCGAGAA
>JACMLA010000418.1 GCA_014379815.1 Bryobacteraceae bacterium
CGATATACAAAATGTCAACGGAGAAGGTATGACAAGACGACTCCTTGCCATCTCGTTTGTGTTGGCTTCCATTGCCCTGGCGCAGACGGAACGCTGGTCCGCAAAGAAAGCGAATGACTGGTATGCGAAACAGCCGTGGCTGGTAGGAGCCAATTACATTCCTGCAACCGCGATCAACGAACTCGAGATGTGGCAGGCGGAAACGTTCGATGCCGCGCAGATTGATAAAGAACTCGCCTGGGCCGAAAGCATCGGTATGAATACCATGCGCGTGTTTCTGCATGACCTGGTATGGGACAAAGACCCCCAGGGTTTTCGCAAGCGAATCGACCAGTTCCTGACGATCTCAGCGAAACATAAAATTCGTCCCATGTTCGTGTTGTTCGACTCCTGCTGGGATCCTTTTCCGAAGCTCGGACCGCAGCGTGCACCAAAGCCAGGCGTTCACAACTCAGGCTGGGTGCAGAGTCCGGGAGCGAACGCGCTCAAGGATCCGTCTCAATATCCGCGGCTGGAAGTTTACGTGAAAGGCGTTGTACAGGCCTTTGCAAAGGACTCACGAATTCTCGCGTGGGACATCTGGAATGAGCCTGAAAACACCAGCGAATCCAGTTACGGTCCGATGGAACTGAAGAATAAAGATGAGTTGGTTACCGCTTTGCTGCCAAAGGCCTTCGACTGGGCGAGATCGGCAAACCCAACGCAGCCGTTGACGTCCGGAGTCTGGAAAGGGGATTGGTCGAGTGACGACAAGCTCACCCCTGTACAACGAGTCCAGATGGAGAAGTCAGATCTGATTTCGTTTCACAACTACGACGCGGGCGACAAATTTGAGAAGGCAATTCAGTCACTGCAGCGCTATGGACGCCCAATCCTGTGCACAGAATACATGGCACGCGGAAACATGAGTACGTTTCAAGGCTCGCTGCCGGTAGCTAAAAAGTACAAGGTGGCAGCCATGAACTGGGGCCTCGTGGCTGGCAAGACTCAAACTTATCTGCCGTGGGATTCCTGGAAGACTCCCTACGTGGATCGCGAACCCGCCATCTGGTTTCATGAGGTGTTCCGCACGGACGGTACTCCTTACAAACAGGAAGAAGTAGACCTGATCCGCAGCCTGACAGGTTGGACCCTCCGCAGGAAAGCAGCCTGAATCGGATTAAACGGCTACCTTACGTCGAAGGGCCCGATCCCTTGTCTTCGCTTCGAGAGCTCTCAGAATCGCGCCGGGGATGGCTGGCAGTGGGCATACCTGTAAAGCCGCGCCCATCTGAATCGCCTCCCTGGGCATGCCGAACACCACACAGGTCGCTTCATCCTGTGCAATTGTCCACGCTCCGCTGGTCTTCATTCGGAGCATTCCCTTTGCTCCGTCCGAACCCATTCCAGTGAGCAGCGCAGCGACTGCATTACCGCCCGCAACCTCGGCAACCGAATCGAAGAGAACGTCAACGGCGGGCCTCTGATAACAGACTCGGGGACCCTGGCGGACCGACACGTAGTAGCCGCCAGAACCCTGACACAGCACCATGTGGAAGTCTCCGGGGGCAATCAGCGCGCGACCGGGCCTGACAACGTCTCCCTCCACTGCCTCTTTCACTTCCATCGGGCAGATTCGATTCAGCCGATTGGCGAAAGCGAGAGAAAAACCGGCGGGAATATGCTGAACAACCACGATGCCTGGCGAGTTCGCAGGCAGCTTCAGCAGAACCGATTCCACCGCTTCAGTGCCTCCGGTGGAAGCTCCAATGGCGATTATGGCCGAGGATCCGAATCCTTTGTCCGGCACTGGCACTGCCCGCACAGGAGGAGCGGACGGCAGCGGAGTCAGTACGGTCGAGGCTGGCCGGCGCACCCGCGACACAGCAGCCGCCCGAATTTTTTGGGCAAGGCTGTCTTTGAGGTCGCCCACAGAGTAGGGCCCACCGGGCTTGGCCAACACCTCAACTGCACCCGCGCGCAAAGCGTCGATAGCGCTCTGACACGATGCCTGCCCGAGAGAACTGATGACGATCACAGGCATGGGTCGAAAGTGCATCAGTTTCTGAAGAAAAGTGATGCCGTCCATACGCGGCATCTCGATGTCGAGAGTCAGCACATCGGGCCGCAGCGCCAGAATCTTATCGCGAGCGACAAATGGATCGGGAGCTGTTCCTATTACTTCAAGGTCGTCGTGCCCGGAAAGCGCATCGCTCAGAATTCGCCGCACGATTGCAGAATCGTCCACAATCAAAACTTTTATTTTCCGTGTGCTGGTCATTCGGTGACCTCCAGTTCGAACACCACTGTCAGCACTCCGTCGTCTGTATCGAACGATCGCTGAACCACCAGACTTCCCTCGGCGACGGGCTGCAGAGCAGCCTCCGGATTGAGTTTGAAAGGCGATCCCAGATCGAACACGGCATCGCTTTCCACCCGGCTCAGAATCGACCCGCAGACGACATTGGTCATCTCGCTCAATATCTCCTCGCGCTGCTGTTCTGTGATGGAGATCTCATCAATGCCCGCGAACGACGCGAATAACGTATTTGCCGACTGCCTCGAAATCACCAGAGAAAGCGCCCCGGATGGAGTGCCCCGAAAACGAAGTCGCGCGGCAATCTGTCCCTCGCCATCTGCAACCATTGACTCGGCGATCCCCTCTATCGAGGAAAAAAACATCGTTTCGAGAACTTCGGCAGCGGACGTCTCTATGATCTCGCTCAGGCTTTCCGCGGTGACTGCGATTTCCATCATGATTTCACTCCCAGAACCCGGTCCAGTTCATCGCGCAGCGTTTCCGGCGCGAACGGCTTTTTGATATACCCTTTCGCTCCCAGCGCGAGCATTTCTTTCATACGCCGGTCAGTTGCGTCGGTGGATACCACCACCACGGGAATAGAACTCGTTATACTGCTCAGGCCTAACTGCTCGAGAAATTGCACGCCGTTCATTGTGGGCATATTGATGTCCGTGAGGATCACATCCACCCATTCCCGGCTCAGCACCTGCAGACCCTCTGCCCCGTCTCCCGCTTCCAG
>JACMLA010000419.1 GCA_014379815.1 Bryobacteraceae bacterium
GTAAAGGTGGAGCGCCGCCAGACCCCATCCTGCCGCGCCGTTAAAAATGTCGGAGCAGCGGAAAGCAAGAGGTGACTCCGGGATAAATCGAAACACATCCCAGGCGCGATCGAGCATACCGAGTTCCGCAAAGGTCCAGGCTACTCCCGCTACACCTGAATACAGGCCGGGTGGGTACGATGCATTGTCGATCGGTTGCGCACAGATCCAATCGGTGACAGCAGATGGCAAAGCTCCGAGAGTCTCTTTCAGGAAGAGCGCTGTTCCACACGCGCCATAAGCAATGTTCAATGGATTCGTCTGAAAGATAATCGGGTCTGCGGGCCACAATCGGTCGGTACGGGTGGTATCGGTAGTCGCCAGAATCTGCTGCGTCAGGGCGTGAATGGTTTCGTTCAATACGCTGGAGTTGAGTGCGCCTTCAAAAGTGGGTGTCGTCATTTCTCGTTTCCTAATTCCTACTGCCTACACCGCTGCCACAATTTGTTCTTGGTTGGTGAGCAAGCGCTCAGGGCGCCAGGAATGGGCGATCCGCCGAGCCTCATCGGGGCTCGCTTGCAGGAGAGCGCAGATGATCTCCCGGATCTCCGGCGGAACACCGGAATCAATAAAGTAGTCGAGAATGCGCGTGATCGGATGTGCTTTATCCAGCTCGAATATAGTTTGGATGGGGCACAGAAGATTGTAGAGCACCATACCGCAACCGTAATAATCGTCTTCAAAGGCCAAGTGGGAGCTATTTCGTCGCTCGGGGCGGCGGAATCCAGGGTAGAACCAGTTCATTCCAAACCCCGCTAGTTCGCCGGCGCTGCTCTGAATCTGTGCGCTCTCGAAGTCGATCAGCATGATCTCGCCCGTCTCTCTGTTCATCAACACGTTACCGGGTGAAATGTCGCCCAGGACCACACCACGCGCGTGCATGGCATCCACGGCATCCAACAAACGCAAGCAGAGTTCTTTCCAGATGTTCGAGAAACGAACCACTTGCTCTACGTCGTCGACTCGAGTCAGAAGGATGAATTCCTCCAGCGCCCGCAGCCGGGCAAGTGGAACACCCTCGAAGAAGGAAGTCACCAGAAACGTGTGTTCCCACTCCTGATAGAACTCGATCAGGTCGGGTACGAATGGGAGCCCTTGCAACTGCTTCAAACAGTCATGCTCCTGAGTAAGCGCCGTGACCGCGTCGACCGCGTGATCGGCCCCCGCCCAAAGGACTGTATGAGGCCGTGCTTCCTTGATAACCACGTCGCGGCCTGTCCGCGTGTCCACTGCCTTATATACGCCACCGGTATTGGTAAAGTTCAATGCCTCGGTGACCTCATAACGTCGATTCAGCAGGCCTGGAGTGGAGTCTTCAACCTCCGGCATCTGATCGGCCAAAGGATTCTCTACCCACGCGGGAAGTTCAAAAAAAGGAGAGCGGCGATCCTGTACCATCACGCCGTCCGGACCTTCGATCATCATGCGCCGGGTACCGTCGAGTTGCAGTTCCTGCATTCTTTGAATACCGCCGTACCGAAAGAACACCACTTTGCTGGTCTTATAGCGAGAGTCGGAAAGAATGTAGGCCCCGTTCAGATCGGTAGTGGCTTCGTGCAAACGTTCCAGCAGTTCAAGGAACGATGCTGTATCGGCCGGGTAGATGGTGGCGAACTTACCCGCGCCTCCCCGTGTATAGCGTTTTGAGTTCAGGAAAAGGTGAAGCGTAGGATCGCCGGCGATCTTGAACGGTGTGCAGGCTTCGACGCAGATCGGAATGAAGCGCCTCATCATTAGCTCAGCGCCGGCAACTGATGAGGACAGGTGAATCTTGAAGCCCTGCTTTATGAATTTGGCGTCCGCAGGATTGGCTTGTACCCAAACATCGGACCGGGAGATCTTCCAATCTGCCGGGACCAGTTGTTGGAGCAGATTCACGTACGTGGGACCCATACGATATTTGTGCAGGTTCTCGAAATAGTCCCGGTGACAAAATGTGTAGAACGTAAATTCGTACATAGGCCCTCTCTAGTGAACAGGTGGAATCGTGGCGATTGGGAACTGCCGCGGCAGCATGCAAAGACAAAGTTGGAAGATGCGATTACCGCGGCAGAGCGCCGGGATTGGCCGCCCAATACATCGAAGGCTGGCCGGAAATGGGGAAACTTACTTGCAATTGAGGCTGCAGGTGGACTCGAGAGGTTCCACACCGCCGCAGTTGATGCTGCTGGTGCTGACAGCCACTACGGAATGATTGGCGGTACGGAGCCGCTGAAGGGCAAGAATTGTTGTCATGGGATTGGTCGCTCGTCTTCGGTCGGATTTGGCACTGCTGGATTGTCCAGCCCGGCTGGTAGGCCGGGCTGGAGGTACGATCAGGCGCAGTATTGACTGCAGGTGGACTCGAGCGGCTCGGCGCCGCCACAGTTGATGCTACTCGTGCTAATGGCAACTACAGCCTGATCCATTGCACGAAGCCGTTGAAGACCCAGTATTTTTCTCATGCGAAGGGTTCCTTTCTAGGCTTACTACGCGCCCGGTTAGATACACCCTTGGCTACATGTGGACGCCAGCGGCTCGACGCCGCCGCAATTGATACTGCTCGTGCTCACAGCCACCACGGGCTGATCGAGCGAACGCATACGCTGAAGAGCAAGGATCTTGTACATGAATTTCTCCTTAACGATGATTTGGATACGTCGAGATCGGACAGACAGCCGCCAACTAAAGGACGCGCGAACCCCTCAGGCTGGCGCTACGGTACGCGACGAGCAATATGGAAAACTCCTGCGGGCGGTTGGGTTGAGTGCGTTAGAGTGCGACTCGTAAGCCAAACAGGCTGCCGCCATTTAGGACGTTTTGTCCATGGTGCCCGGTAACCTTCCGAAGCAAGGTGATTATGGGCGCGTCTGATTACCGGTACAATCCCCCGTGCTGTCGCACTTGGATCGAACTTGGCGATCTTGTGCTGTACGGGAGAAGGATATGTCTTCTATAAACAGCAAGATAGCTCGTCTTTCCACGTCGCAGCACCATGTTGGGCCGGTTGAGATTACGTTGCCAACGCCTTGACAAATGTTGGGTTCCCTTGCGAAATCTGGTAGGAGCAGGCTGATAGGGTGGAAACTGTCAGGACTCAGGTTTCGGCAGAGGTAATGTCAGCCGGTTCGGTATTCTGAAGTGCCGCCACGGCTCTCATGGTCTGTCCTCATTGCCAGTCTCCCCAACTCCGGAACCTGAATCGTCGCACAGAACTTGGCTATGCGGCATTCCGCTGTGGGGCATGCGGGCGCAAGTCCAATGAGCGAACTGGCACTCCCTTCAATTACCTCGAGCTACCGACCGACATCGTCTTCGAGATCGTGCTGTGCCGGTTACGATACAAGCTCAGCCTGCGAAACCTGGCGGAGATGTTTCTGTTGCGCGGATTCGAGTTCACCCATGAAGCCGTACGCGATTGGGAGGCACGGTTTGCTCCTCTGCTGGCCGAGCGCATCCGCCGTAAGCGGAAAGGGAAAGTGGGCCGCCGCTGGTACGTGGACGAAACGTATTTAAAGGTAAAGGGCAGGTGGTGCTATCTGTACCGAGCCATTGACCGCGAAGGCAATCTGGTGGATTCAATGCTCAGCGCCACGCGGGACATGAATGCCGCCCAGCGCTTCTTCCGTAGCGCTCAGTCCATGGTGAACTCAGCGCCGACACAGGTCACCACCGATGGCCACGACTCGTATCCACGAGCAATCCGGGAACACTCGGCCCGAAGGTAAAGCATCGCTGCAGCGCTTACGCTAACCGGCGGATTGAACGGGACCACCGGGGAGTCAAACAGCGATACTA
>JACMLA010000420.1 GCA_014379815.1 Bryobacteraceae bacterium
GCTAGTTCCGAACAATTGATCCGTGGCGATGGACATGAATCAAACGCGCCGCCCGGTTCGGCTCGAACATCTCTCGGCGTCGGGCCCGGCTGGTCGAGCTGCGCCAATACTCCCTTTCGTTTGCATAAATCCTGGCTCCATGAGGGGGGCATCTCATCCCCGATGATTGTGCACTGGCCGAAGGGCATTCAGGACAAAAACAAGCTCCGCCACAACCCAGCGCACCTTGTTGATGTGCTTCCGACTCTGGTGCAACTGGCGGGAGGCAATGCCGCTGAGCGCTCCTCCCCAAAAGCGCCCGAGCGCCCGGGCAAGAGCCTCGCCGCTGTGCTGCACAAAGATGGCACCGCGCCACACGAGTATCTGTACTTCAATCACAACAGCAATCGCGCGCTCCGCGTGGGGAACCAGAAGCTGGTCAGTATCGGTGAGAACGGGCCGTGGGAATTATACGATCTCGCCAGCGATCGTTGCGAGCAGAATAACCTGGCATCGCAACAGGCCGACACAGTCAGGACAATGGCTGCAACGTGGAAGGCGCACGACGATGCGTTCGTACGCGACCGCGAGAGCGCAACTGAGACAACCAAGCTCCGGATGAGGACAGTGGTCCGGTAAAAATCAGATTTAAGCCAACAACAGAGGAAACATTCAATATGCCCTGGACGGATCGACGAAAATTCCTGCTCGGATCGGTCGCTGGACTGGTCGGTTCATCTGCTCTGGCCGCGCCGGACCGAGAGGTTAGGACTGCTGTGATCGGCGTCGGGAAACGCGGAACCAACCTGCTGACGCAAGTGTTACAGCAGCCAAACGTCAAGGTCACCGCTATCTGCGATACGGATGCCAAGGCACGTGACGATGCACAGGGAACGGCGCGCAGGGATAACCCGCGATCGTTCACCGACTACCGCAAACTACTCGAGTTCAATGACGTTGATGCCGTGGTTGTTGCCACGCCCTGCTATTTGCACTCCGAGATGGCCGCGGCCGCTCTTGACGCTGGTAAGTATGTCTATTGCGAGAAGCCCGTGGGAATCACGCCCGTGCAGGTGGACAATGTTCTGAAGGCTGCAGCGCGCTCGAAAACATTTCTGCAAATCGGTCAGCAGCTACGATACGTTCAGCCTCTTCGCGACGTCATTCGCAAAATCCAGGAAGACAAGATCATTGGAGAGGAGTTTGTGATCAAAGCTCAACGTCACAGTACTCCGGTCTCTCCGGCCTCTGAACTGGCGCGGCCAGCCTGGTATAAAGATGTCAAACTGTCGGGCGACCTGATTGTTGAAAACGCTGTCCACAATCTCGACGTCTGCAATTGGGTCGCGGGCAGCCGTCCGGTGAGCGCTTACGGACATGGCAAAAAGTATTTCCCCAAACCGATACCCGCAGGCACTGAGATGATGGATGGTTTCAGCGTGGAGTACATCTACCAAAACGACGTTCACGTCGACTATAGTCAGCTTTACATGCACCCCAGATTGCTGAAGGTATTGGCTGGCGGTCAATGGTACATGGTGTTTGGTTCCAAAGGTACGGTTGACCTTACGGAAGGTGTGCTGTATCCGCTCGATGGAAGCAAGCCTGTGCAACTCATCCGGCCTGAGCAACGGGGTGAAGAAGAAAATGCGACCAGCGAATTCTACGCTTGCATTCGTGAAGGTCGCAAGCCTTTTGCGGATGTGAAGATTGCCGCTACGGCGGCCCTTACTGCGATCCTGGGACGGGAAGCCATCTACAAACGGCGATCCGTGACGTGGGATGAGCTAGGGGTGCAGGTATGACGGCAACTTCGGCAGGTCGCGTGAATCGAAGACATTTTCTTGCCGGAACTGGTGCGGTCCTGGCCAGCAGCACTGCCCGCACGCAGGCTGCGGACAAAGCCGGATCTGGACCACGCTTCCACCTCGGATCTGTCACATACAACCTCCTTAAAGATTTCGACGTAGAGACAATTATCAAGGTACTGCAGGCTGCAGGTTTCGAGGCGGTAGAGCTGCGAACCGGGCACAAGCATGGCGTCGAACCTTCGCTTGGCCCTGAGCAGCGTCTCGCCATTCGCC
>JACMLA010000421.1 GCA_014379815.1 Bryobacteraceae bacterium
GGAGGGTTTGGAATACTTCGGAGGCAACATGAATCGTCGTAGAGCTCCGGCAATCTTGATCGCCGCATGCCTGTTCACCTCAGCTTCTCTTGACGCGCAAACTACAACAGGCACGCTGCTTGGTACAGTTCGTGATGCGAGCGGCGCCGTAGTTCCTGACGCCATTATCGTCGTGACAAGCGAAAAGACGGGCCTCTCGGCGAAATCCCTGTCCGATCAGGTCGGTAACTATTTGTCTCCTAACCTGCCACCTGACAGCTACCGGCTCTCGGTCGAGAAGGGCGGCTTTCGTCGAATTGCGGTTGAGGGACTGCTTCTGTCAATTGGTGCGACCGTCCGACGCGATGTCACTCTCGAAACTGGAAGTGTCGAACAAACTATCAATGTGACTGCAAGTGCCCCAGTGATCAGTACCGATACGTCGGGCGTTGCATCATTGATTGACTCCCAGCAAATTCTGTCGTTCCCTCTCAACGGTCGAACCCTCGACAGACTTATTCAATTCACCGCGGGCAATGTCGGAACAAACTCGGGACAACCTCAGATTGGGGGCACGCCCAGGATTGGAGGTACATTCTGGAGCGTTGACGGTATACCTTATCAGGATGTCGCGCTTGGACGCGCAGTGCCGACAGCGGCGTTCGGTCTCGGGCAGTTTCCCTCAATCGATACGATACAGGAAATCAAAATCGAAACAACGCTCGCCAAAGCGGAATACGACGGCCCGGTGCCCATTTCAATCCTGACCAGATCGGGCACGAACGAATTTCACGGCACATTATTCTGGTTCAACCGAAATCGTGAATTCGCCGCACGTCCTTTCTTCCTGAGCCCGTCGCAGCCAAAGCCGGTCTTCAACCGAAACGAATTTGGTGGCGTCATAGGAGGCCCTGTCTGGAAGAACAAAATGTTTTTTCAGTTCAGTTACGAAGGAATGCGGCGTCGGACTGCCCGTACTGTTGCGCTTAGCGTCGCAACTCCGTCGATTCGGTCAGGCGACTTCGCCGGACTCGCGCCCATCCGGGACCCAGTCTCAAATGCTCAGTTCCCGGGCAATCGCATTCCAGCGAGCCGCATCGATCCGCGCGCGAACCGCCTGCAGGAGTTCCTGCCACTGGCGAACGGGAACGGAACCGGCGCAGCTGGCACGGGTATCAACTTCTTCGATGTGGTTGGCGAGCAGCTGGATCACGATCGCCCCAGTCTGCGGGTCGATCACTTTCTCAGCGAGCGCCACCGCCTCACGCTGAATCTCAATTACGCAGACAGCAGCCCCACGTTTCTCGCGACAGGTACCCCGCCGAATTATGGCAACCTCGCCGATAACGGTCGCAGGACCAAAACCGGGAGCCTCGGTATCAACAGTGTTCTGACCCCAACGGTCGTCAATGAATTTCGTTACTCCTACTTTATGAACATGGAGTTCTTTCAGGGTCAGAACAAGGATTTCGATCCATCTTCCATCATCCCCGGCCTCTACCAGCCTCTCTCGATCGGAGGGCTGCCAACGGTCGCGATTGCGGGATTTCAAGGCATCTCTGACTTCGGAGGCGCTGCCGGACTGGCACCACAGATTACGAATCAGTTTTCCGACAACGTTACCAAAGTACTCAGCAGCCACGCACTCAAAGCAGGCTTTGAACTCGCATCGGTCCGTCAGTCCCGGCCGCCGAATACCGAAGCGCCATCGTTTGGGCAGTTTACATTCAACGGCCGTTACACAGGCAATGCATACGCAGACTTCCTGCTCGGCGCACCCGTGGAGTCTGCTCGCGCCCGTCCCAGCTTAGTGTCACTCCTTCACTACGTTCGCTACAGCGCTTTTTTCCAGGATGACTGGAAGCTGAATTCGCGGGTTACCCTCAATCTCGGTCTGCGCTACTTCGGTCAGACCGGGCCGCAGGAAAGGGACGGCAGCATGTCAAACTTCGATCCGGTTACAGGAAGATTCGTGGTCCGATCGGTTGGTGGACGAACTCCGGAGCAGTCGATTCCCCGTTTGCTCGAATCGTATCCAATTGGGAAATCAGAGGACATCGGCTGGGGTAGCACCCTCATAACGGGCGATTCGAATAATTTCGGACCACGTCTGGGTTTCGCGTGGCGCCCTCTTTCGAACAACCGCACCGTTGTCCGGGCAGGCTACGGGCTGTATTATATTCCCGCCTATCATGGCTACGGTTTGTTTGGAACCTTCTTTGCGAATCCGCCATTCTTTCTGTCAGAAACTTTCGAAGCGACGGCTGGCAACACGCCCTCACTGTCTCTCGCCAACGCGTTCCCCGGCACCGGAGCCATCCCCGCTAACCCCAGAGTTTTAGCGGTCCAGCGCGATCTGCAGCTTGGCTACACACAACAGTGGAACCTGACGCTTGAACGAGAAATGTTCGCCGGTGCCGGGCTGCGTCTGTCCTACATAGGGAACAAGGGCAACAACCTGCACCGCTCGCAGACAAACTGGAACTTACCGCGTGTGCAGGCTCCTGGCACGATCCAGTCACAACGGCCATTTCAGCCGTGGAGCAACATCCCGGCCCTTGTCTTCGACGGA
>JACMLA010000422.1 GCA_014379815.1 Bryobacteraceae bacterium
AGTGCTCTGGCTTGAGCCGGATTGCCAGTAGTGGGGTACCCGAACGGCGCCTGTGAAAGTACGCTGTGACCGCGTAGATCATCGGCCATCCCAGGCCTGTCAGCAATCGCAGCGCTCCCGTTAGACCGGCGAGAAGCAAATCGACCTGCTGCTTCCACGCCAGCACCGCTTCTACGGCAAATTCAGGAAGGGTTTGCAGCCACGCCAGAATCGCAAGCGCAAAACCCTGCGCGATAAAGAATTGGGCCGACTCTGCCGCCCATGCAATCAGCATGGACGCGAGCAGGATCGCCGGAGTCGTCCACAAGGCGGTGTACGGACTTACCTGCGCTACCTGCGCGACGGCAAGCAGAGCAAACGCAATCGCAGGGATCTGCGTGGAGCCGGGTGGAATGGAGCGCTGAAGGCGCCCAGGGCGACGAAACGCCGAGCGCGGGCTACGCGAACGTAACCTGATCATTATTTGCGGAGATCCGGGAATGTCGTCTGAATTCTTCGAGGGTTAATGGAAAATCAGAACGAAAATGTCCGCCACGGCTCTCTTCTCTTGCCAGAGCACACCGGGCGATCAAAGTTGCTACGGTCAGTATGTTTCGCAATTCGGAGGAGGCCCGATCTCCCGTTGGTACGAGTGCAGCGTCCCGCGCCGGCGGGCAGCAGAGTGCCTGCAATGCGGTTCGCAATACGTCAGCGGTTCGCGCGATCCCACAGCTTCGCCACGCGATCTCCCGTATTTCATCCGCATCGATAGCAGGAACGGTGACTGGCTGCACAATCGCGCCTTTCGCGTTGCCAGGCCCCGGCCATTCCTGCATCGCTTTGCCTGCCCTTGCCCCGAACACAACACCTTCGAGGAGGGAGTTGCTCGCCAGACGATTCGCTCCATGGACGCCGGTGCACGCGGCCTCACCTGCTGCGTACAAACGTCGCAGATTCGTTCTGCCGTCGAGATCGGTTACGATGCCACCCATCGCATAGTGCGCTGCCGGGCTGACGGGGACCGGAGCCGCAGTGATATCCACGCCGTGTGCCAGACATGTCTCATAAACGCGCGGAAATCGGGTTCTGATGAAATCCGAACCCAGGTGCAGCAGGTCCAGGTAGACTGCCCCTCCTGAGCGCTCCATCTCCGCGACTATAGAGCGCGAGACGACGTCGCGCGGCGCAAGCTCTCCCATTGGCGAGTAGTTCGTCATAAAGCGCTCGCCTTGCGCATTCACCAGATGGGCGCCCTCGCCACGGAGTGCCTCGGTCAGCAAAAATGTAGGCGCACCGGGTGCCGACAAAGCTGTGGGATGGAACTGAACGAATTCGATGTCCCCGATGATGGCACCGGCCCGATAAGCAGCAGCCACGCCATCGCCGGTAGCCACATCGGGATTGGTGGTCTTCCGATAGACTCTTCCGAGCCCGCCAGTCGCCAGCAGCACCGCGCGTGCGCCGACATGAACCTGCTCGCCGGCTTTTCCATCCAGAGCGACTGCACCGGTGACCTCACCGGTATCGACCAGCAGATCTGTAACGGCAGAGAAGCTGCGAAAAGTGATCGACGGCATGGAGGCCGCTTTGCGATACAGGGTGCGCGCGATTTCGCTTCCTGTGGAGTCGCCATGAGAGTGCAGGACGCGATTGCGACTATGGGCACCTTCGCGCGCGAACAACAATTCCGCACCATCGCGGTCGAACTGCACGCCCCACTCGATCAACTCTTCAATGGCGGCAGGACCCTCTTCGACAAGCTTGTGCACTGCGGCTTCGTTGCACAATCCGGCGCCGGCCGCGATGGTGTCCTGCTCATGCAAGGAGACCTCGTCGTCATCGCTTAAAGCGACAGCTATGCCGCCCTGGGCATATTCGGACGACGATTCACGCAAGGTGTCTTTGGCCACCACGAGGACGGATCCCGCGGAAGCCAGTTCAATAGCAGCGCGCAATCCAGCGACACCGGCACCCACCACCAGGAAATCGTAATGCAGGGATTCTGTCACGAGAAGGGATACAGCAACCCTCATGTTACAACGATGGGGTGCCTGCCTACGAGGTCGTCACAGGGTCGCGGAGTTACCGATGTGTCGTCGAACGCGGTGTTCTGCGCCGCCTGCACGAGTTCCTTCCGCCGCGAGCGGGCAAGGTCTTCATTGCGACCACTCAGGACGTGTGGAGCCTGTACCGGGACCGGGTCACCATAGAAGCCACGACCCTCCTGTTTCCAGGGGGAGAGGCCAACAAACGTTTCCAGCATGTGGTGGCGCTTGCCGAAGAGATGGTGCTGGCAGGGGCCGACCGGACCAGCTTGATTATTGCGATTGGTGGCGGCATCGTGAACGACATGGGTGGCTTCCTCGCTTCGATCTTTATGCGCGGAATCCCGGTAATTCAGATACCAACCACACTTCTCGCGCAAGTCGACGCGGCCGTGGGCGGCAAGACAGGAGTGAACCTGAACTCCGGCAAAAATCTTCTGGGAGCGTTCCACCAACCCTTAGCGGTACTCATCGATCCGGAGGTGCTGCAAACTTTGCCGGAACGCGAATACCGCGCGGGCTTGTTCGAAGTCATCAAACACGGTGTGATCGCAAGCCCTGAGCTCTTCGACTTAATGGACACACAACGCGAGGCCATACTTGCACAGGAACCCGTTTCTGTCGATCGCATTGTGTCTGAATCCGTTCGGATCAAGGCCGAAGTAGTTTCAGCGGACGAGAGAGAAAACGACCTGCGACGCATGCTGAATTTCGGCCATACGATTGGCCACGCTCTGGAAGCTGAGACCAACTACACGCGATTCCTGCATGGCGAAGCCGTTGCGTTTGGCATGAAGGCAGCAACGCATCTCGCAAGGCTGACGAACCTTCTAGCCCCTGGCGAATCCGACCGCATCCTCGCCCAGGTTGCTGCTTATGGACCGATCCCAACGCTCGACGGAATCGATCCCACCGCTCTGGTGCGCCGCACAGGGAGCGACAAGAAGACCATTCAAGGCAGGGTTCATTTCGTTCTTCCTGACTGCATCGGGCACGTCGTAGTGCGAACTGGGATTCCCGAAGACACGGTGCTTGCCGCTGTCAACGCAGCGCTGGCCGAAGCATGAGCGGATCGACACCAAAAGGAATAGCAAACGAGCGCGAAGCCGCGGCATGGGTGCGAGAGATGTTCGGCCAGGTCGCGCCGCGTTACGACCTGCTGAATCACCTTCTGTCCGCCAATATCGACAAGGGGTGGAGGGCTCGCGCCGTCCGCAGCGTGCAAGCCATTCTCGACCGGCAGGATGCGAGAGTGCTGGACTTATGCTGCGGCACAGGCGACCTCGCAATCGCGCTGAAAGATAAGGCAAAGGCACAGGTAGTTGCAAGTGACTTTTGCCATCCGATGCTGACCGCTGCCGCGGGTAAGACTACGCTTCCGCTGTTTGAATCTGACGCCCTGGAACTACCACTGACCAGTTCCTCCTTCGATCTGGTGACGGTAGCTTTTGGATTCCGCAATCTGGCGAATTACGAAGCTGGCCTGACGGAGTTGAAACGAGTCTTGAAGCCCGGAGGAACACTCGCCATACTCGAGTTTTCTCAACCACCAAACGCGACCTTCGCAGCCGTGTACAACTTCTATTCGAATCGGGTTCTACCGGCAATTGGGGCGGCCCTTTCCGGAGCTCGCGAGGCCTACACTTACCTTCCAGAATCGGTGAAGAAGTTCCCTAACGCTCCAACTCTGGCAAAGATGATGCAGACCTCCGGTTATCGCGAAGTGCAGTTTGAGCACCTGACGTTCGGAGTCGTAGCGTTACACACCGGGAAGGCGTAACAGAGAGGCCTGTCTCTTAATCGGTGAAGGCGATGCAGTCGATTTCCACCTGCACATCCCTTGGCAGCCGGGCTGCTTCAACGGTAGACCGGGCTGGTGGATTCTCTCCGAAGTAGCGGGCGTAGACTTCATTCATCCGGGGGAAGTCCGCCATGTTCTTCAGGAATACGGTCGTCTTGAGGACCTTTTCGAATCCGGATCCGGACGCGGCCAGCACGGCGCGAATGTTTTCGAGGACCCGCTCGGTTTGCGCCTCTATGTCACCATCGAGGATCTGGCCAGTAGCTGGTTCCAGCGGGATTTGTCCACTGAGGAACACCAGTCCGTTCCATCGCACCGCCTGCGAGTATGGCCCAATCGCCTTCGGTGCAGCTTCTGTCGCGATAATCTCTTTCGAGCTCATTTGAGCCGGAGTGTACCAACCATCTCGCGGACGTTTGCAATCTTCTCCGCCTTCATGAACTCTCCCAGTTCCCTGGCGATTCGCGACGTAGAGCCCGGATCCCAGAAACTGGCTGTGCCCACTTCGACGGCGCTCGCGCCCGCTATGAGAAACTCGGCTGCGTCTTCGCCCGTCGCGATGCCACCCAATCCGATGACAGGTACTTTCACCGCTTGTGCTGCTTCGTACACCATCCGCAGGGCGATCGGTTTAATGGCTGGCCCGGAGAGCCCGCCAAAGCCGGCACCGATCCGTGACCTCCGCCTCCTCGCATCTACAGCCAGCGAAACGAACGTATTCACAAGGGAGATTGCATCGGCACCGGAGTCCTCCGCCGCCTTTGCCACCGGCTCGATGCGGGCTACATTCGGAGAGAGTTTGACGATGACAGGTCGCGTCGCGACAGCTTTGACAGCGCCCACTACTTCCGCAAGTAGACACGGATCGGATGAGAAAAACATCCCGCCATGGGCAGTGTTGGGACACGACACATTTAACTCATAGGCTGCAGGACCGTCGGCGTCTTCCAGTTTGCGCACGACCTCGACATAATCTCCAACCGAGTATCCGAAGACGTTCACAAAACACGGCGTGCGGACATTCTGCAGAGGCGGCAACTTATCCCGGATGAACGCGTCGACTCCGATGTTTTGCAGGCCGATCGAATTGATCATCCCGCCTTCGGCTTCCCACAATCTTGGGGGAGGATTGCCAGCCATGGGCTCGCGCGAAATGCCCTTGACCACGAATGCCCCGATCGCCTCAAGGTCGGTCACTTTCGCGAACTCGATACCGTACGCAAAGGTCCCGGAAGCCGCGATCACGGGATTGCGGAGCGTCAGTCGCAGCAGGTCGATTTCAAGCCGACTGGACACGCTTCCAAACCAGCTGGACATCCTCCGGCGTAGTTCGCAAATTGCCAAGGGCCATGCGAATGACAAACCGGCCATCGAGAACAGTGTGGGATAGAAAAGCAACTCCGCTTGCGTTTACACGATCCAGCAGATTGCGGTTCTCTTCGTCCGAACCACACACACGAAAACAAACCAGAGACAGCTCTACCGGCGCACAGAGTTCGAACCGCCCGTCCGCCGCAACCCAGCTGGCGAACTCCTTTGCCATAGTTATGTGGGATCGGATGATTTCCGTCATCCTCTCCCGACCGAAGTACCGCATGACAAACCACAACTTGAGTGACCGGAATCTCCGGCCCAGTGGGACGCTGTAATCCATGAGGTTGATGACGGATCCATCCTCACGCGTCTTCAGATATTCGGGAGTCAGCGAGAGGGCTCGTCGCAAGACTTCCGGCCGGCGGGTATACAGTACGCTGCAGTCCAGTGGCGTGAACATCCACTTCTGCGGATTCACGACAATCGAGTCCGCTTCGTCGACTGCGTCCATCATCCAGTTGAATTCCGGCAGCATCCCTGCGGGTCCACCGTATGCGCCATCGACGTGAACCCACGCTCCAAACCGCCGTGCCGTCTCGAGTACGGGACGAACAGGATCGACACTAGCGGTCGAGGTGGTCCCAATTGTAGGAACGACGCAGCAAGGCTTTTTGCCCTCGACCGCATCTCCTTCCATCATGGCTCGCAACGCATCAGGGCGCATCCGGAACGCGTCGTCGACCGGGACCTTGCGGACGTTGTCCTGCCCAAAACCAAGTGAGATAGCGCCTTTCTCAACAGACGAGTGGGCGTGCTCAGAAGTGTAGACAGTCAGATTGCCAAGCATGCCGCGGGTACGTGTTTCCGGGTCAACACAATCCCGTGCCGCAATCAAAGCATGCAGGGTAGACACCGAAGCCGTATCGTAAACGACACCGAAGAACTCTTTCGGCAAACCCAGCCATTCCCGAAGCCACTCGACCATCCGAACCTCAAGTTCGGTAAACGATGGCGAGGACTTCCACACCATCCCATTCACGTTCAGTGCAGCCGCCAGCGACTCCGCAAGAATTCCAGGAGCGGAAGCGGAAACCGAAAAGTACGCGTGAAAACGAGGGTGATTCCAGTGCGTATTCCCGGAAACAATGATTTCCCGAAAGTCCGCCATGATCTTATCGATCTCCTCACCTTTTTCCGGAGCATGCAAAGGGAGCTTCGCGGAGATATCCCCGGGCTTCACATCCGGCAGGACAGGCAAATCCCGGATGCCCTCGAGATAATCTCCAATCCACTCAATGACGTCATGACCAGCACGCCGAAACTCGGGCACTGGCATGTCTGTTTGTTGGTCGCTCACGGTCTCTCCGTAATCTCGACTGCCCCGGTGGCCCGCATTGCTGCTGCTGCAGTTATGGGCAACCTCCATTCATTATCGAACCTGCCCTCTGCCAGCACCTGATCCAGACCTCCCCGAAAAAGGATGAAATCACCAAAACTCTGGAGAGTTTTCCACGGCGGCGCAACCGAAGGCACGCCTGCCCGCCGGACCTGATCGGCACGCGTCCACCAGGGCAGACCGGAGCTGACAACCACGTATCGGCCGTCAACGGGAAATACGTACACCAGACCATAATCCGCGGCGCTATCGCTCAGGTGAAGCGGCAAACGATTTGCATACGCGGCAATACGGTTGTTCGACGAGCGAGTTCCGAAGAGCACCAAACTGGAATCAGCTAAGGGAATATCGACCGATTCCACATCGGACACGACGCGGAATCGCAAAGCCGGTCTTTCGAGGCCTGCTGACCACTTCGCAGCAGCAACCGCCACTTCGCGTCTGCGTATCAGTTCGTCAGTCGCTGGCTGGCCTTCCGTGCCGTACACATAGAAATGCCGTTCTGCGATCGCCGCAGCGAGTGGGCCCTCGGCACCAGGCCCCTTCTGTAATCCTCCAGGCCCCGAACGCGCGGGCTTCCAGACGCCGTTTTCCTTCAAAAAGCCAAGGCTGTTGGCTCGTGTACCCGCTGACATAGCAATGACGCGTCCGTCAACCGACACTGACGTTGGCGGCGCGGGCGTGCGGCGTCTGTCGATCCGGAATCCATTGAGCCCGCTAGTCCGAACCGCCAATCGGCCGTCCAGGATCTCAGCATCCGCCGAGGCTGGCGTTCCGGGAGTCAGTCCGGAAAACTGCAGCCAGTAGGCGGACGAATGCAGGTAAGTATCAGCTGTTAACTGGACCCGGGACGGCTTTTCGATTCGCTGGTATTGTCCAAACCACTGGAAAATCGTACCGCCTTTATACGCAATATCCCAGGCATTATGGCGAATGCTCTCGTACTCCACATACTCTGACCGGACGCCTGCGTCGAGGAACCGCTGATGCCACGCGCGTGTTTGTGCGGCGGGCACGATCGGGTCGAGCTCCCCCTGCATGAATCGAACCGGAAGATGCAGGGCATTTCCGGACAGCGACTCCAGCCCGGGCGGGACAACGGGGCACACCACGGCGATGGCAGCCCACAGGTCCGGCCTGCGCAGGGCGAGGGCGAGAGCGCCGCCACCGCCTCGCGAGATCCCGGTGAGATAAACACGATCCTCGTCGACACGGAAACGGCGTTTGACCTCGGCCATTACAGCGAGAACGTCTTTCTCACCAATCCCGTCGTAGCCGATATCACCCCGGGCAACGGGACTGGCAACGAGGTACTCCAGATCCGGGAATGCACGAGAAGGGCGACCCGGGAGAGTGCCCAGCCCGAACACTTGTTGCAAATTTGCCTGAGGGCTGGAACCTTCGCCGTGCAGACTGACGACCAGTGGCCACGCGCGGGAGGAGGTATAGCCTTGCGGAACATAGAGCGCGTATGCCTGATCAGAATCGTCGATATCGGAATGAAAGGTGGCCACGTTCGCACCACGTTCCACTGTCTGTGCCAGCCCAATCAATGCAACGGCTGCGAAGAGCAAAAACTTACGCAATCCTGGTCTCCGCTACAACGGCCTTCAGCCATGGGCGGAACCACTCGCGAAACTCTTCGAGTAGCAATTTAGCTTCCGGGCTGGCCGGTGACGCGTTCGGCCCTAAGGGAAGTCCGCGCAAACAGGTTGCTTCCCGGATACCAACCGGGACGGGAAACTTTTCAATCCAGGAGATGAACTCGTGTAAACGCGCGGCGAATGTGGAAACCCGTTCTTTACTGCCGGAGGTCAGCGCCTTTCCCAACGCCACGAGGAGTTCGGGTACGGCGGAAGCAACACCGGAGATGGCACCGCTAACACCCCACCCAAATGCCTCAATGAATAATGAGTCGTTGCCGACAAACAAGGGAAATGGCTGTGACTGTCTCGCCCTGGACAGCATACGAAGACCATCTGCCGACGGAGCCGAGTCCTTGACTCCATGCACGATACCCGCTGTTAACATTTCGAGGCTCAAATCGGCGGGGACAGGATTGCCAAACTGCGGGATATTGTAAACCAGGATTGGAATACTTAGATCAGTATTGGCAGCGAATTTCTCGTAAAATGTCCGGATTTCTTCGCGTGAATACCGATAAAAGTAAGGCGGCATTAACAACACACCGGCAGCACCTGATGCCCCTGCGGCCTG
>JACMLA010000423.1 GCA_014379815.1 Bryobacteraceae bacterium
CTACCGAAACTCCTACAACATTTCCACCAACGACATACCGCACCGGTTCGTAGCAACGATGGTTTACAACCTTCCATTTGGAAAAGGCCGGATGTTTGACCTCAACAACAAAGTTCTGAATGCGGTTGCGGGCGGCTGGAACCTGGGAACCGTTTTGACGCTGCAGTCAGGACAACCACAGCAGGGCTTCACGGGATGCAACTCGCTAAACGGGCTTTGCGACCGCGTGCCAGGGGTAGAGATTGAGGTTCCTGAGAATCTGCAGCGCTGGTACGACTCACCCAACGCGGCAGACCGGACTGTAGCGTTGCCCAGCGGACGTCAGATCACCGTAGGACGTTTTAACTACTTGAAATACAATCCTGATGCATTCAGCGGCCGGGTCGTGACCCTTCCTAATGGCACCGTGGTACCCGATATCTACTGGTACGGTACTTCAGCGCTTCGCTTCAACGATATCCGCGGCGCAGCGTATTACAACCACAATCTCAGCGTCCAGAAGGATTTTTCATTCACCGAACGCATTCGCGCAACCCTATCCGCGGAGGCGACTAACATCTGGAACCGGGCTCAGTTCACCGGCACACTGAACGCCGGAACCAGTAACGTGTTCACCACGGCAAATCCGGCCCGGGGCGTCGCTCCAGGCATGATTCAGAATGAGAGCTTTGGGACTTACGGACTGGGTACGCTCGATCCCCGTCAAATTGAAATGCGGCTTAGAATTCGCTTCTAGACAAGATTTTGTCAAACGCGAATGGGTCACGTTTGCCGGTATGCAAGCGTGGCCCGTTACAGTAGTAAGCGGATGTCAGGGCTTACCAGTAAGCTTGCGATCCTTGCGATCGGTTCAACCCTTCTGCTGCCAAGTGAGCCTGGGGATCGCACCAAAGATCGGGTTCTCGTTTTCACGCGAAATGGCAAAGGCTACGTTCACGCGAACATCCCCGCGTCGGTCGAGGCGATTCGTAACCTTGCAGCAGAGCGGAGCATTGAGGTAGAAGCTTCTGACGATCCCAATTCGTTCAGCGACGACAATCTGCGTCGCTTTAATGCCATAGTTTTCTCCAACAGTAATAACGATGTGTTCACCGAAGAAGCACAGCGTCTGGCCCTTCAAAAGTTTGTGCGCGAAGGCGGGGGCATTGTTGGAATTCATGTCGCCACCGGCACGGAGCGCAATTGGCCGTGGTTCGCTGCAATGATGGGAGGCCGGTTTGTGCGTCATCCCAAGCTCCAGAAATTCACCGTGCGCGTTACGGACCGGTCGCATCCAGCCACAAAAGATCTGCCCGAAACGTTTGAGTGGGAAGACGAATGCTACTACCACGACAGCATGAACCCCGATGTCCGGATACTTCTGACGACCGAATCTTCCAAACTGGAGGATCCCAAAAAGAGTGAGTTCCCGGGCGAGAACTTCAAGGGACCTGTGCCTCTTTCCTGGTATCACGAGTACGGAGGGGGACGCCAGTACTACGTTGGTCTTGGCCACAAAGACGAGCACTATTCCAACCCAATCCTCCGCCAGCAGATCCTTGGCGGCCTCCTATGGGCCGCTGGTGTTGAGAAGACACCCCAGCGCTAAACTAAGGCGTGATATCTTGCGGAACGATCATGCAACGCCGAACATTTCTGTCACTCGCAACAGCCTCTGCCGTCTCCCATCACATGTCTGCGGCTCCTTCAACCTCGTCAGCTCTGAACGGTCGGTGGGATCTGACCGTTCCTAACAGCGGTCGTAAGCGGGCGTGGTGGCTGGAGATTAAGGGCGCTGATACACCGCAGGCGACGGGTAGCTTTATTGGAGCCCCGGGCGGCGATCTCGATCAAATCCCATCGATCAAGGTGAACCCGGATGGCAGTGCTGAATGGACTCTAACCCGTCCCACTCAGACCAAACCCTGGAAGGGTCTCTATAAGGTTCGGCTGGAAGGCGACAAGCTTACCGGAACGCTGGAAGTTGAGGGACAGGCGAAAGACGTCTTCACAGGTGTTAGAGCGCCGAAATTCCAGCGCCAGAATGCGTCTGCCATGAAACCGGGCAAGCCGATCGACCTTTTCAATGGCCGTGATCTTTTCGGCTGGCACGCTCTAAGAATGAACACGCCCTTTCTCTGGAAGGTAGAAGGCAGTGTGATGAAAAACGGTCCGGGAACCACCGACATCGTGACTGACGCCAAGTTTATGGATTTCAGCTTGCACGTAGAGTACAAGGTCGGCGCCCGTTCCAACAGCGGCGTGGGCCTGCGTGGCCGCTACGAAGTGCAAATCCTTGAAGATTACGGCCAACCGCCGAACACACATGGCAATGGCGCGCTGTACAGCCGTATCTTGCCCACAAGCAACGCCAGTAAGCAGGTGAATGAGTGGCAGACGTTTGACATCACGCTCGTCAGCAACATAGTTACGGTAGTTCTCAATGGCGTCAAAGTTATCGACAATCGAGAGGTCGATGGTCTGACGGCAATGGCGATGGATCCGAATGAGGGCGAGCCCGGGCCGATCGTGCTTCAGGGCGACCATGGTCCCGTGGAATTCCGGAAAATTGTCCTCACGCCGCTTACCCGGTCCTGAGCATGCCGGCATCGCGAAAGGGTGCGCTTCGAATCTCTTCGGTGGGTCTGCGAGGCGTTGTCGGTTCAGGTCTCACCGCGGCTCACGTCGTTGACTTCGCCAGTGCGTTCGGAACGTTGCTGGAACCCGGCCGGCCTCTGTTTCTTGGCCGCGACCCTCGTGCCAGTGGTCTCATGATGCGCGAAGGCGTGGTTGCCGGGCTTCTTGCCTGTGGTCACGAAGTGATTGATCTCGGGATTGCTTCGTCGCCCATCATCCAGCATTCCATTCGAAGAACCCAGGCAGCCGGAGGCGTGTCTATTACGGCGAGCCACAACACAGCCGAGTGGAACGCCCTGAAGTTCTTCGGACAGCGAGGCAGCTATCTTTCGACTGCGGAATCGAACGAGTTGCTGGACATCTATCACCTCAGAAAGTTCGCCTATCTTGACTGGACTGGAACCGGGAAGCTTAGAAACCATACCGGAGCGGTCGACAAATATCTGGACGATCTCGCCGAAGTTTTCGCATTCGACAAGCTGCGCGACATCCGGGTAGTTGTCGACTGCTGCAATGGCACTTCTGCACCGATTCTTCGCAGCTTAAACGAACGCTACGGGTTCGACTTTATCCTCATCAATGAAAAGCTGGAGGGCAGCCAGTTTGCGCATGACCCTGTGATCAGCGCCGACACGATAGCTCTGCAACTTGCCCCTCTCATGAAGCCCCTGCAAGCTGCTGCCGGCTTTCAGTTTGACGTGGACTCCGACAGAGTCGGTATTGCAACAGAGTTAGGCAATCCTGTTTCCGAGGAGATGATTCTGCCATTGATCGCGGACTGGCTGTTGCCGCGCGACCTGGGCAAGATCATCATCACAAATCTGTCGGTTACCCGCTTAATCGAGGACATAGCGGCTCGCCACGGTGGACGTGTGGTCCGTGTTCCGGTTGGCAGGCAAGCGGCGATCGACGCGCTCTCGGTATACAAACCCGAGCAGATTGCCGTTGCAGGAGAAGGTACCGGAGCTGTCATGATGCCGCAGTTCGAGTTCATCTACGACGGCATTGCGTCCATGTTCGCGATTTTGTCCTTGATGAAGGAGCGTGGCCAGCCTCTCTCCGAAATCCTCGCCGGCTATCCACGGTACCGGATGTTGAAGGGTGAAGTACCGCTCACCTCAACGCGTATTCCCGATCTCATGGTTACCCTGCAGGAGCAGCATAGCGACGGAGCTATCAACGTTACCGATGGCCTTCGGGTAGATTGGCCAGGCCGCTGGTTTCATGTACGTGTCAGTCAGACTGAGCCGATCGTCCGCGTGATCTGTGAAGGCGAAGGTGAGTTGCCGACCGCTCTCTTTGAGCAGTTGCTGGAAACCGTCCGGCTGCACTAACCTCCCGCTACACTTTCGATATGGCCCGAGCTCACCTGCTGAAAATCGGTGTTTCCGGTATCCGCGGAGTGGTCGGCGAATTCCTCACGCCCTCGCTGGCCACGGCTTTCGGCAGGGCATTTGGGACTTATGTGGGACGCGGTACCGTGATCGTCGGGAGGGACACTCGTGCGACGGGACCCATGCTGCAGCACGCGGTGCAGTGCGGTCTTCTGAGCGCAGGATGCGAGGTTGTCGATGTCGGCGTCCTGCCCACACCAACCATTCAGATGTACACCGGCGCGACCAGAGCCCGGGGTGGCATCGCCATCACAGCCTCACATAACCCGCCTGAGTACAACGCCTTGAAATTGTTCAACGGCCAGGGTCTCTTCTTCAATAACTATGAGCGAAGCGAACTCATCGACCTCTGGCACCAGAGCACGTTCGACGATGCTCCCAACAATGCGATCCGTAGTTTGCGTCAGGAGCCCGAAGCGCCCCGGCTATTGCATCTGGGCCGGGTTCTAAAGCACGTGGACGCAGAGGCAATTAAACGAAGCCGTTTCCGGGTCGCTCTTGACGCGGTCAACGGAGCTGGTTCTGTGATGACACCGAAATTCCTGTCCGACGACCTCGGATGTCATCTCACCGCTATCTCCATCGACCCCTCCCAGCCCTTTCCCCGGGAAGCGGAACCTAAACCGGAAACGTTGACCGAAGTTGCCGCGCTGGTGAAAAGCAGCGATTCACAAATCGGATTCGCGCAAGACCCTGATGGCGACCGTCTAGCCGTTATCGATGAAACGGGTCAGGTGCTCGACAACGACGACGTGCTCGCGCTGGCAGTGGAAGCTGCGCTGGAGCGGCTTCCCGGACCCGTGGTCGTCAACCTCACTACCTCATCGGCGATTGACGATATCTGCGCGAGATTTGATCGCAAGGTGTATCGCA
>JACMLA010000424.1 GCA_014379815.1 Bryobacteraceae bacterium
ACCGCTTTTCCGTTGACGGTAACGGTGCAGGCTCCACAGGTTCCCCGGTCGCAGACGCGTTTCGCTGCCGTGAGATCGAGGTTGTTGCGGAGGACATCGAGGAGCGTCATCCGGGGCTCTACGGTCGTTTTATAAGGGGTGCCATTAATCGTCAGGGTAATGGACGTCTCGCCGGAAATCACGCCGGGTGTGGTTTGAGCTACCGCTACATCAGGCGTTAACAGTCCTGTGCTGATGGCGGCGCCGCTTGTTGCGCCGACCTGCAGGAATCCACGGCGGGAGAAGGCGGACTTATTCCGGGGCTGATCGGGATCTTTGGTGGAGCTCACTCGCGTACCCTTCCTTTTGCTATTCCGTCCAACACTATAACAAGTAAGGATAGGAGATTCCGGACGTGTTCCATCAGATTCGGATAGTTGGCCTGGATTTTCGACTTTCCGTTTCCTTGTACCCGTTTGTTAGCACTTCCGTTACAATACGCACGTGGAATCACCCGAGCCCCAGAGGACGATCCGGATTTTGCTGGCAGAGGACAACCCGGCGGACGTGTATCTGATTGAAGAAGCGCTGCGGGAGCACAATGTTCTGTTTGAGATCACGGTCGCGACCGATGGAGAGGCAGCGATTGATCTGGTGACACGGCAAGGTATGCGGCCCGACATCGTGCTACTGGACCTGAATATGCCGAAGCGCAGCGGCGGTGAAGTTTTGGACGCGCTTCGCAAGGAGGCCGGTGTTGGCCTGCCCGTGATCATTCTGACCTCGTCGGACTCGCCTGCGGACCGCGATCAGGCACTTCGGCTTGGAGCTACCTGTTATATCCGGAAGCCGACTGGTCTGGACGAATTTCTGCAAATTGGGGCCACGATTAAGGGGCTTGTGAAGGTCTGACTTTGTGCCTTGGGTTCGTTTCGTTTTTTTCTGAGGCGATTTAGTCGCTAGTGCGGGCGCCGGTAGCAGGTATAGCCGGGAAAGAAAACTTCAGGGTCGGTCTTGCGACGTGTGATAGACACGCCAAACCTCAATGCTCTGCTCATGGACTCTGTACACGGCGATGTAAGGCATGGGCGGAAACAATATTTCGCGCGTACCTTCAACGCGCCCTGGGCGACCACGATAGGGCGTGTCTTTCAGACCCCTAATTTGCTCATACAGCTTCCGAAGGGTCCGCTGTCGGTAGTGAGGGTTGTGGTCTTTCAAATAATCGCTGATGCTCTGCAGGTCCCCAACAGCAGCAGGCGTCCACCGGATACGCATTAAGGATGAAGCATTTGTTCAAAGCGGGCATCCATCTCTTCTTCCTCGATGAACTCGCCTCGGTCGGCGAAGGCTTTGCCTTGCATCACTGCGGCGCGGAAGCGGGCGTCTTCTTCCAGTAACCGCAACGCGGCCCCTTTTACCAAAGCTTCGGTGTCGGTCCCGGTACTGGCGGCAATCTGCGCGAGACGTGTTTCCTGCTCAGACGTGAAATGCACTTCCATGGTCGTTTCCTTCTCTTTTCAGACTAAAGCAAATAGCCAAGACTGTCACGGTTTGCAAACCAAACATGGCCTTAACGCTCGTTCCTGAACGTCATCTGGAAGTTTTCCGAAGGCGCAATCAGCGCACTTACGAAACTCCATCCTTTCCAGCGCGGGATTCCTCGCTGGTGCTTTCTTCCCTGCCGCGGCCTCTCCCCTGGTTGTGATCACTTGATGCTACCCCGTGGAGTGCCTGGGCGAGGTTACCATCTTTCACACCGGCCAACCTGCCACAGCCCGAGACCTGCCACACCGCCGATTCCGCAGCCTTACCGACCAGCGGTGGGGCTGACGGTGCGGTCTCGCCAGCGGGGGAGGGTGAAGTAGAACGTTGCTCCTGAGCCAGCCTGCGAGTCGACCCAGATCTGGCCTCCGTGGCGGAGTACGATTTTTTTGCAGATTGCCAGGCCTATGCCGGTGCCTGGCGTGTCGCGGCTGTGGAGACGCTTGAAGATTCCGAAGATTCTTTCGGCGAATTGCGGGTCGATTCCTACTCCGTTGTCCTGTACGGAGAAAACATATTCAGCATCTTTTGGTACGGCTCGGATGTGCACCTCGGCGGCCTCGCCGGGCTTGGTGTACATGATGGCGTTCTTCAGCAAATTCTGAAAGAGCCGGGTTAGCTGGATTGGGTCACCCTGAACGCTTGGAAGATCTTCCGAGTCGATTTTCGCTCCTGCTTCCTCGACGCGCACGTGCAGATTGGCGATGGCTTCCCGGACAGCTTCATTGCAGTCCGCAGTGGTGAAGTGCTCGGCTCCCCTCGCGTCGAGGCGCGAGAAATCGAGCAGATCCCGTATCAGATGCTCCATGCGATGCGAGTTGCCAACTATGTACTGAATGAATTGCTGTCCATCGTCTTTGAGGACGTGACCGTAGCGTTTTGTTAGCAATTCGGTGTACAGAGAAACGGTCCGAAGAGGTTCCTGCAGATCGTGGGAGGCGACGTAGGCGAACTGAGCCAGTTCATCGTTTGAACGCAACAGCTCGTCGGTTCGTTCCCGCACACGTTCTTCCAGATGTGTGTTCAGTTGTTCCAGGTGACCGTTGAGCTGGCGAACCTGCTCGTTGGCTATCGCCCTCTCTTCCTCCATACGCTTGCGTTCGGTGATGTCGCGGATAGCGCTGGTGATCCAGAGCCCCTCGTCCGTCTGTAAGGGGCTTAAGCTGATCTCCACGGGAAAGGCGACGCCGGACTTATTTACTGAACGCACCTCGGACTCAAAACCGAGAAACTGCAAAGGAGCCTGAGAAGGATCTTCATCGGGGGCCGGCAGGATCTGGAAGTGCCACGACGGGACCAGCATGCGGATATTCCGGTGCAGCAATTCCGAACGGTCGTAGCCAAACAACGATTCGGTTCGCGAGTTGACCAGCACGATTTCGCCGGTTTCCTTGCAGATGACCATGGAGTCGGGCGCGGCTTCCAGCAAGGAGCGAAACTGTTGCTCGGCCTTTCGGAGAACCTCGGATTGGCGTGCAAGGACTGTTGCCTGTTCGCGGAGCAGTTCCGCCTTCCGGCTGAGCTCTACGAAAACGGCAACCTTGCTGCGAAGGATCTCGGGCACGATTGGTTTAAACAGGAAGTCGACCGCGCCGAGATCATAGCCACGAAAGAGGTGCTCGTCGCTTTTGTAGCCAGTCAGAAACAGGATCGGGGTATGGCGGGAGTTAGGGCGGCTTCGTATAAGCTCGGCAGTCTCGAAGCCGTCCATATCGGGCATTTTGACGTCGAGCAGGATGGCTGCAAACTCGTTTTCCAGACATTGTCGCAGGGCGTCTTTACCCGAACGGGCCAGGATTAGCTCTTCGCCAAGGATGTCGAGTGCCGCTTCCAGCGAGACAAGATTCTCTGGAGTATCATCCACGAGGAGAATCTTGATTTTGCTGGCGCCGGTCTCACGCACCGGCTGGCCGGCTGATGCGGTTGACACCAAACCTCCGAAAACGTCGCTGTAAGAACGCGTCATGGCCGGCCAGTTCCAGGGATCGTCACTCTGCCAGCGCACCGGTCAGGCGTCTGGAAGTTTCATTCCCGTGTGCGATCCAGACTCGCAGGACCGAGAACAGCTGATCCAGATCCACTGGCTTGGTGACGTAATCCGAAGCTCCGGCCTGCAGACACTTCTCGCGGTCGCCCTTCATCGCCTTTGCGGTTAACGCAACAATCGGTATCGACCGGAACTCGGGAATCTGCCGGACTGCGCGGGTTGTCTCATAGCCGTCCATTTCCGGCATCATGATGTCCATGAGTATGGCATCCACATCGGGATGATTCTTCAGCAACTCTATACCGGCCCGGCCGTTCTCGGCGTGGAGCACGTTTAGATTGTGCTGTTCCAGCACACTGGTCAGCGCGAAGATGTTGCGGAGATCATCGTCGATCACCAGGACCTTCCGGCCAGCCAGCTCATCGTCAGCCCGGGCTAATTCGGCGAGTATTTTCCTTTGATGTTCTCCCAGATTCGCTTCGGCCCGATGGAGCAGAAGAACCGTTTC
>JACMLA010000425.1 GCA_014379815.1 Bryobacteraceae bacterium
AGGCAACTACACTCGTTTGCATTTCGGCGCGGAGCGGCCATTGATCCGGCGATCGTTATGTGGCCTTGAGCAGCAACTCGGCAAGGTGATGTTCTTCCGCGCGAATCGTAAGCAGATCCTCAACCTGAACTGGATTGAGAGGACCCATATCAGCATCTCTGGTGGCCTCACTGCCGTATTGCGAGGTGGGCAGATTGTTGAGATGTCACGCCGGCAGTCTGAGCGTTTGCGTTCGGTACTCAGTCTTTAGAGGAAGGTCAGATAGTTAGCGGGCACCTGCGGTCTCAAGACCCGCTTCGGTCAACCAGGAAGCCAGCGAAACGAGGCCTGCAGTCTTCCTAACGCACGAGACCAGAAGCTCAGTAACCAGAAGCCTGATCCGTAAAATCAGTCCGTCCGGAGCTCGGCAATCGTAGCGCCAGCTCCGCCCTCGGCCGCCGTGGCCGGATAGAACTTGCCCACATGAGGGTGCTTGGTCAACAAGTCGCTGACAGCGCGCTTCAAGACTCCCATTCCGAATCCATGCACGATCCGAACACGGTCCACGGTTGCAAGTGAAGCCTGGTCCAGAAATTGATCGATATTCTCCACAGCCTCGTTCGCCCTTTGCCCAATCACGTTAATCTCGCGGCTCGCTACATCCCACCTGGGTCCCGAAGAATGAAACGTCACATTCTTCGGTAATTTCGGCTCATCCGCCGCGTCGGGAAGGACTTCCTGAACGTCTTCAATCCCCACCTGCATCCGCATCAGGCCAGCGTCGACTTCAATCTTTCCGTCATCGATAATCCGCCGTATCCGCGCCGGCTGACGCACTCCCCGCAGCCGCACCCGGGCGCCCTCCACCAGCTTCGGCCTCTCTGGTTGTTCCTTCTTAGGAACCACCTCGGTAATGGCGAGCTCCAGCTCCTGCAAACCCTCCCGCCTAACCTGTCCCACGCGCCGCCGGGCCTCGTCGACTGCCTTGCGTTCCTCGCCGGACACCTTGATTCCCTCAATCGTTTCCAGCGCACGCGCTTCGAAATTGGCAACTACCTCGTCGTAGTGCCGCTCCAGTTGTGCCAGCTTCTGAGTCAGGCGGCGATTGTACTCCGTCTCCAGATCCTCCTGACGTCGCTTCACCTGAGCCAGCCGTTCCGTCAGCTCGCGATCCTTAGTCGTTGCCGCTTCCACCCGGGCATGCAGTTCGCTCAGGAAGCGGGCGATGTCCCTGTCCGTCGTACTCATTGCTTCCCGAGCTCTCTGGATCAGATAGGCAGGCAAGCCTAGCCTCGTCGCGATATCCAGACCCGCCGATTTCCCCGGCGCACCCAGACGCAGTGCATACGTGGGCTGCAAAGTCTCCTCATCGAAGCCCATAGACCCGTTCAATACCGTGTCGGTATTGGCGCCATAGACCTTCAAGGCAAGTAAGTGGGTCGAGGCTAATGTCAAACAGCCAAGGTTGCGAAATGTCTCGAGAATGGCAACGCCAAGTGCGCCCCCTTCCTCAGGGTCCGTCGCTCTCCCAAGCTCATCCAGCAGCACTAAGGAATCCTCGGTCGCGACATCCACCATTTCGCGGATCGAAGCAATGTGCGAGGAGAAGCTGCTCAGGCTGGCCTCAATCGATTGCTGGTCGCCGATATCCGCCAGCACCTGATCGAAAATCGGAAACTGGGCTTCCGAAGCCGGAACCGGCATCGCGGCATGCGCCATCAATGCCAAGAGTCCTGCTGTCTTCATCGAAACAGTTTTGCCTCCCGTGTTCGGCCCGCTGATCAGCAAAATGCGCTGGGTTTCGTCGAGTTGCAGGGATACTGGAACCACCTTCTTTCCCTGTTTCCCTAGCACGTCGAGTAACAGTGGGTGGCGTGCATTCTTCAGCACCAAACGCCGTGGTCCATCTTGCGGAAACACCGGGACAACGCAGTTGAACTGATTTGCAAAGGAGGCTTTTGCAAACAGCAGGTCCATGTGACTGAACTCGGTGTGTGTGCTGACAATCACCGCGTAATGCTGCCGCAGATTGGTCGTCAGCTCCCGCAAAATGCGGTGGATCTCGCGCAACTCTTCTTCGCGTAAACGGACGAGTTCGTTGTTCAGTGCGATAGTTTCCAGAGGCTCAATAAAAAGCGTCTGGCCGCTACCGCTGGAACCGTGTATCACACCATCGACGCGGCGCCGCTGGCCAGATACTACCGGCACTACGAAACGATCGTTGCGGATGGCAACATATTCTTCCTGGAGTACACCCTCTTCCCGATGAGACCGTAGAAACCGCTCCAGCGATTGTTGAATATTGCGGCCCTGCTTTTCAATCTCCCGGCGTAACCGCGAAAGCGCAACGCTGGCATCGTCGGAAACTAATCCATTAGGCAGAATCTTGCCCGTGATCTCCCGCACCAGGGAACGAAAGTCGCCCATCCGTTCCGCTCGCTTCGCCAGCAGCGGGAATTGCCCGCTCTCTGCCGAAATCAAAGATCTCGTCTCAGTAGCCTGCTCTAGAAAGGTGGCCAGCAGAGCAATTTCTTCGCCGTCCAGACCGGCGCCCTCAATCCGCAATTTGGCAACAGAAAATGAGCAATCGGCGGCCGCGCTCAAAGGAGGTCTGCCGGAGGTACGCGTAAACTCAATCGCCTCGGTCAGCTCCGCCAGCGCCGCTTCCAGCCAGGCCCGGTCGGCTACCGGTTGCAGTTTCTCCAGTTCCAGGCGACCCAGAGGACCAGCAATAAACCGACCCAGAAGTTCCTTTAATTCCTCCCACTCCAGCAGTTGACTACTTGTCCGGATCATAAGCTGTTACCGTTCCGCAAACGCCTTCTCAATCACTCCCAGTGTGCCTTGTGTCAGAGGGTGAACACTGTCCAGCTCACCGCGCTCCACCCAGCGGAGATCGGCACAGTCATCAGCCGGGCAGGGCGTCCCGGAGATCACCTTGCAAATGTAATCGACAAGGACATAGTGGTATTCCGCACGCCCCTCGTCGTCGGGCATGATGCGCTCGAAGAGAGTCAACATCCGGATCGGTTCCACAGTCAGTCCCGTCTCTTCGAGAACTTCGCGGCACACGCCCTGCTCCAGTGTCTCTCCTGTTTCCAGCACGCCTCCTGGCAGAGACCACCAGTCTTTCAATGGCTCGCCTCCGCGCTTCACCAGAAGGATCCTTGCCTCGTCATCGAAGATTAGGGCACCGACACCAAGCACCGGGCGCTCTGGGTAGCGGCGCGATGAAATTGTTGCGTTAATTGCCCTTGCTCCCCGCCGCCTCAAATCGGATGCGATACAGCGACGATCGTGCGGCTACGTACAGACTCTGATGGCTGGAATCTCCAAAAGTCATATCGGCAGGCTTTTCCGCCAGCTCAATCAAATTTTCCGGCTGGCCGGCAGCGTTGTAGATCTCCAGGTTGCGGCCCGCGATGTAAAACGTTCCGTCCGGTCCCACGAGAATGCCATTAGGCACTCCTTGCCGGGTTCGAAAAAGCCTCTTCTCATTCGTAGCCACTCCGGACCGGTCAATATCCCAGGCCACGACCGCGCGTGCGTCGGAATCGACAACATAAAGCTTCCTCTGGTCTGGCGATAGGGCAATTCCGTTGGGCCGGTTCTTCATCCGGCTTACCAGGGTAACCTCGCCCTTTGGGGAAATGTGGTAAACACCAGGCGAGTCCGGATCCGCCTTGCGAGCCGAGCTGCCAAACGCGGAATCGGTAACCCAGACGGCATTGTTCTTGCCAATCGTAATTCCAGTTGGGCCCACAAAGCGCCTCCCCTCGAAACCAGTCGCGAGCACCTCAAGTTTGCCCCGCTTATCCGCGCGCAAAACCCTATGCTCTTTCGGATCACAGATGTAAACCCGCCCTTCCGCGTCGGTGGCCATTGCACCAGCAGCCAGATTGTCCTGGAACGTCGCAGCACCTTCCGCATCGATGCGAGTGATCTTGCGGGCAGGGAGATCGGCAACAACCAGAAACTCCTTGTTCCAGGCGACCGCACTGGCATACTGCAGGTTCCCCAGTACCTTCTCAACCTTCCATGCAGGTTCATCCGCCGAGGCAATACAGCAGCCAAGTAAAACCAGAGCGGCGCGCACCCGAAACTTACTTCGCACGCGAGCGCGTGTCGCCCTCTCTACCCTCAACTTGCAGATTATTCGTCACTCCAAAAACTCCGGATACTGTATTTGCCTGAATATTCGCAATGTTCTTGTCACCTTCGTTCGCAACCATTCCCTCCAGCGTCACGTTGCCATTCCGAACAATGATGTGGATTGGGGGAACCGCGTTCAGTGCGTACCGATTCAAAGCGGTCTGTCCATACACAGAACGGTACACTGCAAGACGGATTCGGTCATCGTTTGGCGACAGCGGTAACACTTCAATGTTGTTGGTAATCTTCTCGACACCTTCAATGTCTTTGACAACCCGTTCTGCGTCCGTCTTCAGCGTCGGTCGGGTAACCTGGCCCATTAGGGTCACGTTGTAACCCTCTACCTTGTAAACCAGGTTGTCAAAAACGCCATAGTACGGAAGCATAACCAGTTCGTGCCGGATTTCTCGGACAAAACGTTCATAGCCCCTGGCTTTTTTGTGGTCAGCAGATGCCGTTACAGCCAGCGCGGCCATCAGCATTGCAGCAGTCAATAGTTTCTTCATGGTGTCCTCCATCTATAAAGATTCTGCCACGCCAGCCTATTTCTCGCACTAACCGTGACAGCTACGCCCGCGCAAGATCGGAGGTGCAGAAGCCACAGCGCACAGCAATCGCGGGAACTGCATTCGCGCAGTAAGGACAGTTTTTGGTAGCAGGCGCTGAGGGCGCGGGCCCCATGAACCGGTTAACCTGCTTGACGATCAGGAAAACAATAAACGCCACGATCAGAAAGTTTATGACCGCGTTAAGAAAGAGACCGTAAGCAATGATTGGTGCACTGGCTTTCTTAGCCTCGTCGATCGTCGCGTATTGCTGACCGTTCAGGCTAAAGAACAGATCCTTAAAGTTGACCTGACCCGCCACCATCCCAATTGGCGGCATGATTACGTCGTTGACAGCAGAGGTGACGACAGACCCAAATGCAGCGCCAATAATCACAGCGATTGCAAGGTCCAGAACGTTGCCCCGGGTCGCGAACTCCTTAAACTCAGTCAGCATTCCCATAGGGCCAGAAGTATAACGCAATTAGGTTCAGACCACAGTCAGACTGCCGCCAGATTGCGATCCCGCAAACTGTTTAGCAGAGCGACTGCAGCCCGGATATCCTCATGGTGCGAGACGCCTTCTTTATGACGGTCGTCCATGTCCTGATCGAGCGATACTTCCCGCTCCATCACAAGCGGGCTGGTGTAGCCAATTTTTCGGAGTGTCTCGACAAACCGGTCGATACCCACTGCGCCCTCACCCAGCGGCATCTCCGTTCCCAGTGAGCCGGGCTTGTCTTTGTCGGGCCAGATCCCATCTTTGCAGTGCACGCTGACAACATGCTGCGCCAGCAGTTCCAGCGCAGGAATCGGCTCGGCAGTTCCGTAGAGAATCATATTTGCCGGGTCGAAGTTGACCTTCAGATTCCGTCGCTCCACTGCCTCGATAAAATGCAGCAGCGACTGCGCCGTCTCTTGCCCCGTCTCAAGCGCAAAAAAGACGTTGTACTGTGCCGCGTGATCGCAGATACGTCGCACCATATCTCGAACCGCTACGAAATCCGCGTCGGTGTGATCGTCAGGAACGAAACCGATGTGACATCCAAAGACAGGCACTCCCATCGCCGAGGCAGCATCTACAACCTCCAGCGATCTCTTCTCGCGGAGTGCGCGCGTGGCCTTCGGGATAAAGCCTACGGTCTTCTGCACTGTGGGAATGTCTGCGTAACTCTCTCCCTCAAAAGCGGCGAAAACTGCGGTGACTCCGAAATCTTCGCTGTCGGCCACCGAGCGCCACTCTTTGGCGGTGTCATAGTTCAAACTCACATGACCAGCAAAGCCGAGGTGCCCACAACGCATCCCCAGCGCCTTGATGGCACGCAGCGTTCGTTCCGGTTGCCGCTCACCCCAGAACATCAATCCCACTTCGAGTGGAGAGATCAAAGCCATGCACCGATGCTACACCCCACACCGCGGGTCATTCCGCTAAGAAGCGCTCGATCACGGTTGCCAGCAAAGGTGGTTGTTCCTGCATCGGATAATGCCCAGATTCGTCAAGCGACATCAGTTGCGCGTTGGGATAAAACGGCAGCATCGAAGACCTCAGCGCATCCTCACGGAAAGGCGGTGCATCCTGCCCGGCAGCAATAATCAGCATCTGCGTCTGCATGCCAAACGCACCAGGGGAAATGTCAGTGCAACCCCACATCTCCGCATACTTCACAAGAGCCGCCGGACTAGCCGTCTCACGCCATCGCCGGAGCTTATACCGGGTCCATGTCTCGGACAATCGCTTTCCCCGTAGCGCGCCAAGTAGCGAGAACCGGGTCTCGTCATCCGCCAGAGCCAGCGAGCGATGAAACTCAAGCGCGGGATCATCAAGTCCCAGACCACCAGGAGGCACGGGAGTGATTGCCACAATGCGGGCAATCCGATCGGGCGCAAGCTGGGCAATTCGCTGCACAATCAACCCACTCATGGAATGACCAATTAACGAGAAACGAGTCCAGCCAAGCTGATCCGCCAGCGCAAGCACATCGCCGGCAGCCTCATCCAGAGTGAAGCTACCCTGCAAGTCCCGCGAAGCCCCGTAGCCTCGCAAATCAGCAAACAAGTAGCTAAACCGATCCGGCGTCAAATACGGCAAAACGGTATCCCAGCTGGATCGGTCACAGAACCAGTCATGCAGCACAACTACCCGCACCGGCCCCCGGCCAAAACTGGTAAACCCAAGTCCGTCTGACATCAAGTCCGCCCCAGTCCCAGGCACGTCCGTCACGACGCCTTGAAGGTCCTGTCAGCCGCATCAAGGAAGGGCTGAAACAACTCTTGGGGCCAGTTTGGATCAGTCATGGAGGTGCGCTCCAGACACTTCCACACGCCCTCGCGTCGCTCATAAACGTCGTCGTAGGTGCCACTCGAGACGGTGCCAACCTGATCCGCCTTCCAGGACACCACCCATCGCCAGTGGGCTTCGGCCCTGTCGCCCGAGCCCGAAATCTCGAACGCGCCCATGGAGTGAGACCACTTCTCCATCGGGAAAACACTGTGGGCGTAATCGAACATCTGCTTCAATCCATCAGTCCCCGAAAAGGTCGAAGTACGCAAATCATTGACATGGAATTTTGCCTCCGGCCAGTAGAGGTCGTTATACATTTTGGCCTGCTCGCGCCCCCAGCCATTGTCGATGCACCTCTGATGCATGTTGAGCTGCTCAAAGATCGTAAATCTGTCGATAGCCGTTAGTTCGCTAATTTGCGACATTGGTGTCCCTCTTCCTCTTAACGTGTTCCTAATCTCGTAGCCCGGAAACCAAATCCATTTCTCCCGCCTAATCCGCGCCCCGAAGCTGCAACCACTTGCCCCTATGGAAATACCACGTCACGGAAGCCTTATCGAGAAACGCATCGTCTATGCCATGGTGATCGATGGGCGGAGGCTCGGGACCGCCATAGGCACGGTAGTGCCGCATGACAAAGTCGCGGTTGACAGCCGTGATCCTGCGCGAATAGATAACATCCCGCTTATCGGACCAGTCGAGGTAAGTGCGATCTTCGCCCGTAGTGATGGCAGCCGGTTGAGTATCGCTGGCGTTACGGAACACAAGCAGCGTAGTCGAGTGTCCGGAGGAGCAAAATACCGCCCAGCCAGATTCTCCTTTTTGGAAAAATTCACCCCGGATCACATTCTGCGGAGCCCCCTCATGCAACGGCTGGGGCACACTGCATTTGCGGGCGCGTAAGACTCCGGCCACGGCGGACGGAAGATCGGGAAATGCCTCCACCGCCAGACGACGGATCTTACTGACGTCCGAGTCCGCCCGCTGTGCCAAATCCTGCTGGGACTTCAGCGCGATTTCGTGGGCCCGGTTCAATGCAGGAACATCAATCTGCGGCAGTACCTTCTGACGATCAAGATTGGGATCGAGAGCCTTCGCCCGCAGAAAGTAACGATCAGCGAACTGCGCGGCGCCCGCGTTCGGTGCGCCCATCTGAACCGAATGGTTGTACTGACTCTGGAACATATAAGCCGCGTTGCCAAGGACCCAGACGTTCTTCGATCCCTCCAATCCGGCATGCGCACGCAAGGCAAGTGAGTTACGGTTCAGAATGGAAAGCGCGTAAAGATGGGCAAGAGGACGAATCGCAAACGGATGGTTCGGATCCGCTGCGACCGTTTTCTCCAGATAATGCAAGTGGAGCCCCTCGTCCAGAGATTCAAAAAAGGTCGCTGCATTCCACTGCACGGACGCATTTCCAGACCTCGCTCCAGCCGCTTTCTCCCAAAGAACGACCGCGCGCTGGTACTCCGCAGACACCAGTTCCCCTTGAGCAAATCGCGATACATAGGAGTGCAAAAGCTCAGACTCCGGATGATGCGTAACCAGCCAAAACGTGTGATTCACCCGTCGCAACCGGTCTCCGGCAAACCTTGCCCGATCCGCACGCTGGTAGTACGCCATCACCTTCAGCCGCGACGGAAAGTCGTCCGGAGCCGCAGCCAGTTTCCGTTCCAGCTGAACCACGTCCGCTTCCTCAAGCTCGAGCACGCCGCGAAGGGCATCGCCGTACCATGGACTGAACATCGCTGGTTGCCGATGCATCGCATCTCGACGCGGCGACTCCCTAGCAACAGTTTGCGCCCGCGCAACGGGTAGTCCGGCCTGGCTGATGAACATAACGCCGAGCGTAAGTGAAGCAGAAGTACCGAATCCCATACCGTGATTTAACCTCGTTGAAGGGCGTCCACGCATATACTAAAATGCTTCAAACTGTGAGGATCGGGAAGCCTCAAACCAAGAGCACACGATGAAGAGTGGCGTCACACAGTCTCCCTCAGCTAGCGGTATCGTTGATTTCGAGCTCCTCTTCGAGGCTGCACCCGATCCCTGCGTGGCCTTGCTGCCAGACTCGCCAGTATTCACAATGGTGGCAGCTAGCGATGCCTATCTTCATGCGACGCTGAGCAAGAAGCTGGAAGTAGTTGGCCGTGGTCTCTTCGAGCTTCTCTTAGATAATCCGGCAGACTCCACGGCAGATGGCGTCCCTGGTCTCAGGGAGAGTTTACAGCGAGTCCTACAAGAAGGAGTCGCTGACTCCTTGCCGGTCCGGAAATATGCTCTCCGGCCCCCAGACAGCATGTTCGAAGAACGGTACTGGAAGGTGGTGAATACGCCGGTATTCGATAAAGCAGGCGTTGTTCGGTATGTACTGCACTACGTAGATGACGTCACAGAACAGGTGCACGCCGAGGAACAAGAACGGCTTATCGCACAGAGCTTCATCGGGGGCTATGAGGATGTTACCGAGCGCAAACGTGCAGAAGCCGGGCTGCTGGACAGCGAACAGCAGTTTCGAACGCTTGTTGAATCGATTCCCAACATGGCCTGGATGGCAAATCCGGACGGACACATTTTCTGGTACAACCGCCGCTGGTACGACTACACCGGGACAACTTTCGAAGAGATGAAAGGTTGGGGCTGGCAGAAGGTTCATGACCCGGAAACGCTGCCTCGCGTCATGGAGCGCTGGACAGCCTCCATTGCCAACCACCAGCCATTTGAGATGGTCTTCCCGATCAAGGGAGCCGATGGCCTATTCCGGCCTTTCCTGACGCGCGTTGAGCCTGTCAAGGATCCTCAAGGTTCCGTCGTTCGCTGGTTCGGAACGAACACCGATATAGCCGGGCAGCAAGAGGGAGAAAGAAGGCTAAGGGCAGCCGTCCTTGGCTCCCCATTCCCGATAATGTTGCACGCCGAAAACGGCGAGGTGCTCGCCCTCAGTCACTCCTGGATCGAATTGACGGGTTACACCCGCGACCAGCTTACGACCCACCAGGCTTGGTTTCGACTCGCTTACCCTGACCGCTTCGCCGACGTCGAGCAGCAACTGGCCCTCGAGTTCGCTTCCGATGAAGCCGTGCACGTTGGTGAAGTCACCGTGCGCACCAACTCGGGAGCCGACCGGATCTGGGACTTCGAGGCAATACCTCTTGGCAAGCTGGCCGACGGCAGACGTTTGCAAATGAGCGCCGCTGTGGATGTCACACAACGCACGCGGGCCGAGGCAGCACTTCGCGACAGCGAGGAGCGCTATCGTTTCCTCGCCGAATCGATTCCACAGATGGTCTGGACAGCCACACCAGATGGAGCTCTCAACTACGTAAGCCAGCAAGTCGCCACTTACTTCGGGAAAGAGCCGGAACTTCTTCTCGGTGCAGGATGGCTAGCCGGGGTTCATCCGGAGGACCGCGAGTTTGTCGCGGAACGATGGATGAAGTCTTTGACGACTCTTGAACCGTATGAGGCGGAGTTTCGGCTGCTTAGCGGTAAAGATGGAACCTGGCGGTGGTTTCTGGTCCGTGCGCTTGCATTGGACGCTGCCGACAGCACACGCCTTCGCTGGTTCGGTACTTGCACTGATATTCACGATCAGAAGGAAAGTGAAGCAGCACTGCGCAGAGCCAATCGTGAGCTCGAGGAGTTTGCATACGTCGCAAGCCATGACCTGCAAGAGCCTTTGCGAACGGTAAACATCTACACCCAGCTGTTGCTTAGGAACTTCGACACCGGGAACTCAGAAGCTAGTCAGTACGCGCAATTCATCAGGGAAGGAGTCCATCGGATGGAAAGCCTCATCCGCGACCTTCTCACTTTCTCCAAAGTCGTTCACACTGACACGACAACAGGAGGGCTGGCGGACCTTTCCACAGCATGCAACGATGCTGTCTCCGTTCTCAAAAGCCGCATCGAGGAAAGCGGTGCAATCATCGTTGTTAAGCCACTGCCTCTTGCACTTGGCGACACGCGGCAGATCGCCCATGTCTTCCAGAATTTGCTGTCCAACTCACTCAAGTACTGTAAGAAAGAGGTACCGCCCGAAGTTCAAATCTCCGCCAGACCTGACGGTGACCAGTGGATCGTCTCCGTCCGGGACAACGGCATCGGCTTTGAACCGCAGTACTCCGAACGAATCTTTGGTCTGTTCAAGCGTTTGCACAAGGACGAGTATCCCGGAACTGGACTTGGTCTGGCCATCTGCCAGCGCATCATCCAGGGATATGGCGGGCGCATGTGGGCCGAGAGCGCACCTGCGGAAGGAGCGACCTTCTACTTCACTCTTCCGCAGGCACAGGAGCCACTAAAGTCAGAAGCGTAGTTTCAGGACAAACTCAATATTCCGCGAATCGAACGTAGATAGATTCTTGGTTCCGTAGTTAGCATTCTGCCCGGCACCCGCAGACTGCCCAGCTCCAGGATTGTTCAAGATCTCCGTACCTCCAAGACCCAGATTGTAACCGGGGCTGGATTGTGTGTGGTTGAACAGATTGTGTGCATGCCCCTGCAGGTCAAACTTCAGCCGCTCGGTGATCGAGAATGTCCGTTGTACACTCATCGTCCAGTTATTCAGAGTGTCGTTTCGGATTTCGTTATAGGTGAAAGCCGCGTTGCCGTACCAGTACAGATCACGCTGAATGGAGCCGTTCGCCGTCCGCACTGTCTGCCCCTGAAACGCATCCGGATTGTACTTAAGGAAGCAGAAGTTGCAAGGGCGGACCGTACGGCCGCTCGGCAGAGTCACGCTCGTATTGCCGTCATACCAGCGCTGCAATTCCTTAGGGACTTCAAGGTCCACACCCGGAATGATATTAGGTCGCCCGTTTAGCGAGCCGTTGTTGGCCCCGCTGACAAGAATAGGGGTGCCCTTCTGAAACATCCACACTCCGCTTACCTGCCAGCCACCAGCGATCGCGGACACCCAGCGATTGTCACCTCCAAACTGCTTGCCCTTTCCAAATGGCAGTTCGTAGAGATAGGTCATAACAATGCGGTGCGGCACGTCATTGGAAGACAACCGGCGGTTCTGCCGAAGGTCCAGAAAATTGCCAGCCTGACTGCCAAATCCTTCCCCTCCAAAGTTGTTCTGCGCTTCGGCATTCGCAACCTCGAGTGCCTTCGACCAGGTATAGTGAGCGCTCAGGAGCAGACCTCTCGAGAAAGTGCGCGAAACCATCATCTGCAAAGCGTTATAGTCCGAGAACCCTCGCTGTTGCTGCACCTGAAGGCCTCCGAATAGCGGAAATGGCAGCAAGGTCTCACGCAGTGAAATGTTGGCATTCCCAATCGACCCAAGGAACGGAATCCTTTGACCATCGACAGGCTGGAACGGATTGCGAACCAGATCGCTTCCGGTGTGTCCGGTACCATTGCGTGAGATGTAATTATCCCGCCAGGATGCCAGCGTCGCCTGCGGCAGGAACTGATCGTTGTTCACGCCGAACGCGGAACTCAGCGCGAGATCACGGCCATAGGATCCGGACCAGCCAACCGCGAAAGACCAGTCGCCTTTCTTCCAGTCGAGAAATGCATTCGTCTGATGAACCATCGGAGTCACATAGCCTGAACGCGGGAAGCGCGGGCCGGGAGAGCCGTACAGCGCAGGCGCGTTGGGGTCAGCTCCTGTTGGATTGATCAACCTCGTAACGTGGGCAAAATCTCCAGCAACCAAACCCGCCGGACTCACCCCGAATGGCTGAGCGTCCGTATAAGGCGCAAACGATTGCATGCCGTAATTGTACGGACCGTCAAAGAATCCCGTATTCGACGGCAAGTAGGTAATACCGTATCCGCCACGGAGCACGAGGTTTTCTTTCAAGCGCAAAGCAAGGCCAAGTCGCGGACCGAAATTGATCCAGTCCGTTTCCCATAGACTGCGATCCTTACCCGTGCTGCCGGGGAAATAGAAAGCACCCTGTGAGCCATAGGGGTTCTTTAGATTAGGGTCAAACGACGATATCTGGTTATAGCGGTCCGTCACCCCGGGTTGCGCATCCCACCGCAAGCCAACATTAACGGTCAGCCGGCTATTGGGACGCCAGTCATTCTGCGAGTAGAACGCGATGTACTTTTGCAGGAAGGCAGGCTTGGCATTGAAGCCCCGGCCAATCTCCAAATTGCCGGCGCCGAGCAGAAACGAGGCCCACGCCTGCCCAGTTTGATTGTTAGGCACGGTTCCTACCAGTCCACCGGTAGCGTTTACATTGGCTCCGGATGTGAACGAGGAGTTCAGACGATAGCTGATCGCTTCCTGAGCGTCGGTGTAGTTGGAATGATTGGCACGATATTCACCACCAAACTTGAAGGTCCACTTGCCCGCGGACTTGGTGGCGCTGCCGGCAATCACGTGATTGGTTTGCCGCTCGTCCTTGTGGTTATACGCGTTGTTGTTAAGGTTGCTCCACGACGTTCCCGCAATAAAGAAGCTAGGTAAGCGCCGGACCGCCATAGCAGCTTCAATCTCTGCCGGAATTCCAGCAGCGCGGTAATTGTAGTCCGGAGTGTCGTCGGCAAGAGCGCCCGTCTTGATCCGGTTCAGACCATACCGGACATCAACAATGAAGGTCGGCGACAGCACGAAGGTATCGCCAACTGAGAAGTAAGGATTCCGGTCCTTGATGAAACGCGAAAAGCCTTCACCGGCAATGCTGTTGTTCAGGTTATCGTCCGAGAACGTCAAAGGGTTCGTAATGTCGCCGAAAGTAAAGCCTCCCGTGAAGTAGAGAGAGTGCCTGTCCCCGGCGCGATAGTCAAATCTGGAGTTCAGGTTGTTGCGCCCGTACACCCGGGTCGCGCTTCGCTGGAAGTTGTTGGCATTGTAGACATCATCAGGCGCCCGATTTGGCAGTGGATACTGGGATGCCAGCATGAGAGCAGCTGCGTTTAGCCGGTTTGCGGGAATGATGGAATTGGGAATCGCGGCTCGCTGGAAGACATTCGGGCCCGTCGGAGTGACGTTGTAAGGATCGAACAATTGCAGCGGTGCGGGAAGGCCACTGACATTCGATAACGTCCGGCTGAAGTCGCCCGCGCGCTCAAGTGCAGTTGGCACAGTCCGTAGAAATACCAGACCTTCGTTAAACTTTAGTCCCTCCCAGCTAGCAAAGAAGAACGCCTTGTTGCGAATCGCCGGTCCCCCAAATGTCCCCCCATACGTATGAACCTTGAATCCGGGTCGCGCAATTCCCCGCGCATTATTAGAAAATGAATTTGCATTGAAGAAATCGTTACGATGCCGCCAGAACGCGCTTCCATGAAACTCATTCGTTCCGCTCTTTGTCGTCATCAGCACCACGCCCTGACCTCGGCCGTACTCCGCTGAATAGTTATTCACCGTCGTACGAACTTCCTGCAGACCCTCGCTGTTGGGCAGCACCGCCGCCTCGTTCCATGCCGAACCCACCACGCCCACGCCGTCCACTTGCACGTCATTCTGAAAAGCACCGCCGCCGTTGATCGCAATCGCAGACACATTCCGTCGCCCGTTGATTCCAATCCCAAATGAGTTCTGCCCGGTGACCTGGGTCATAGACGCCCGCGGTGTAGCGCCCAGCTGCAGCGTAGCAAAGTAGAGAGGATTGTGATTCACATTTGGGAGTGCCTGAATCAACTGCGTCGTGGTAACGCCCACCACCGACGAGGATTCCGTCTGCACCGTGCCGCCTGTGTCGGTCACGCTGACGACAGTCGTAGCGCCGCCTACCTGCAGAATGATTTCGATGCGAACCGTCTCCGAAACGCCAAGTGCGATACCGCTTTGCACGCTTGAGACAAATCCGGGCTTGGCGACCTTAACCTCGTAGGTTCCGCCCGGAAGGTAAGGGACCTGAAATTCGCCCTCTCCGTTGGTGGTTCCCGGGTACCTCTGACCTGTCGCCGTCTCCAGTATTTCTACCTGTGCGTCAACGACCTTGGCGCCCGTTGGATCCTGGACTGCGCCGGAAATCCGGCCTGACCGAAGCTGCGACCAGCCGGTTGAGGTGGTCAAGACCGCTGCGGCAATCAAAGCGAGGAGCGTCTTGGGCCGGGAACTCCAAATGCAACGTGGCAAGCCAAACATAAAGAACTCCACACCGGGTAAATCGCGAAGATCGCGTAACGGGAGTGTGTGCTTTTTCGCCACCTTCCGCAAGACTTAACGGTTGTGAACGTTCCCAAACCCCTGTATTTCCGAGGTCTATCAGCTTTGAACAACCTAGCGTTAAGACCCGGTTCCCCTTCGGTGATAGGATCGTGGCGGGTTTTTCTCATGATGTCGAGTCCTGAAACTGCGCCTCGCCTCCTCCAGATGGAGGCCAACCGGACGCCGCTTTCCGCCGAACGACAGAGTACTCTGGCGGACGAGGTAACCCGAATCACGGCAAGTCCCCAGTTCCGAACCAGTAAACGGTGCTGTCGTTTTATCGCCTTCGTTGTGGAGAAAGCTGCTGCCGGGCAATCGGAATTGCTAAAGGAGAGAACGCTAGGCGTCGAAATCCTCCAGCGTGATCCGATGTTCGACACCGGCGAGGATGCCTCAGTTCGTGTCGCGGCCGGTGAAGTCCGGAAACGCCTGGCTCAGTACTATCAATCCGCTGGCGACACGCCGGTTCGCATCTCCTTGCCGGTTGGATCGTACGCTCCGGAGTTCCATTGGCGTCCACTTCCCGCCATAGAAGTAATCCCCGCAGTTCCCGAAGTCAACCTTCCGTCAGGGCTACCGATTCAGAATGAACAGTCGTTCCGAGTTGCTGCGCTGTGGATTCTTTGCGTCGTAGCCGTGTGCAGCGCAACCGCCTTGCTGCTGTGGAGCAACGCCAGCCGGGCCGTCGCCACCACTCCGGAGATGGAAGCGTTTTGGGCCCCCGTGCTCACGGGAAAGAAACCGACACTCATCTCCATGGGCCTCGTCGGTGGTCATCAAATTGTCTCGCGCGCTTCGGAGCCACTACAGGCCCGGCCGATCGGATACGGACTGGTGCCTCTCGGCGATGCTTTTTCGCTCTCCCGCGTATCGGCACTTCTCACAGCGCGCGGCAAAGAGTTCCGCATACAGGGAGATAAGGACACAACGTTTGCCGACCTGCGTGACACACCCGCGATCCTGATAGGGGCAAACTCAAATCAGTGGACCATGCTCGCACACTCGGATCTGCGATACACCTACGGCACAACCGCAAAGTTTACTTACGTAAGAGATCGTGAGTCGCCACTCGACATGAAATGGGCCACCACCAATCACTGGCCCGACACCGTCCGGAAAGCCGACTTTGCGATCGTCTCCCGTTGTCGCGAGCCTAATACCAAGTCGTGGCTAATCACGGTCGCAGGCATCGCGCCGTTCGGAACGCAAGCCGCCGGAGAACTGGTCACCGATCCCGCGCGCATGACTGAGCTCCTGCGAAAACTCTCCAAAGGCTGGGAATCGAAAAACCTGCAGATCGTATTAACAACGCGAATCGTCGGCGACAGCGGCGGTCCACCTCAAGTCCTCGCGACCCACACTTGGTAATGGCCCCGGTTCGCCCTATTTGTTCTTGGGAGGGCTGATCATAATGTGCGCTCCCGCCGTCCCGGGCGACATGAGCCACGGCGCACTCTCGCTGGCTTTCGTCGACAGCCCAGTAGATTGTGGCGTAGCAAAAGGCACGTAAATCACCCAGCGCAGGTAAGCGTTCTCGACCTTCCCCGCAGCAGCGTCGAACTTTGTGCCTGTCAGAACATACAGTGTCCGGGCCTCCTTAGGCATCGGCAGTTTTCCGTCCTCGACTTCCTTAAACCGGACCTCGTTGCGCTTCGCCCCAGTAACTTTCTGGCCCACAAGTTCACGGCCCCGAGCCATAAATGGCTCCAGATCCTTGTGATAGCAATCGACTTCAATAGTAGGTTTCGCAGGATCGGAAGCAAGACAAATCAGCTCGTTCTTACCGTCGCGAAGCTGAACCCTCTTCCCCTGAGCATCAAATCCAAGCACCGCCGCATCAGCCCGCAACTCCATTGGAGCCGCCAGAACCGCCCCGGCAATCTGCACCTCCGGAGAAGGAATCTCAGCTCCAGCGACCAGCGAACCCAGGGCCACTGCCAGAAGGACAGTTGAAAATTTCAAAATTCTCGCAAGACACATAAGGGATTTAAGATATCACCATTGTTAGCTAGAATAGCTTCGACCATGAATACATCAGACCTGGCGAACAACTTTGTAACGATGTGCAGAGAAGGCAAGAACTTCGACGTAATGCAGCAACTCTACGATGACAACATCGTCAGCGTGGAAGCTGTACGCCGCAAGACAGGAAACTTCGAAACATCCGGAAAAGCAGCTGTAATTGAAAAGAGCAAGGAATGGGCTGGCGCGCATGAGGTACACGGAGGCACGGTAGACGGTCCATTTCTGCAAAGCGATAAGTTCGCTGTCGTTTTCGAATTCGAGGTCACTGTCAAAGCAACCGGCGAGCGCATAAAAGACCGCGAGGTCGCCGTGTACACCGTCGAAAACAGTCTCATCGTCCGGGAAGAGTTCTTCTACGGCGAAGGGGCGAAGGCTCTGGCCCGATAAGCGGAGCGTGTGCCGCGCAGTTACTGCGGTCCCTGGCCTTGATTACCGATCTTCAGGGACCGCTTCCCTTGCTACTGGTCCAGACGAATGCGGTAGTTCAGTGCGTTCCCCCAGATCGGCACATAGTTGCAGCTGGTCGGTGGCAGAGCCCACGACAAGATCGATCGGGCATTGCGCGTTTGATTGTTCATCGGTTGAATGGTTTGAAGGTTCTCGTTGGCATTCGTGATTACCGCGAACTGCCACGTTGGAGCCTGGCCCGGGAGGGCATTGGAGAGATGAACACTATCTCGGCCAACCGGTTGTAGTACTCCCGCGAAGTCGGCGACGCAATGGAGCACGTGTTCCCGACTCCCGGGCAGTGGCGCGAAGCCAAAGCCAAAGGTCTGTTTGATCTTGACCGGCGCGGCAAACTGGCGACGTTGCGGATCGTAGCCGACGCAACTCATCTCTTCATAGAAGAGACTGCCAAGGTTGGAAACACCAGCTCCACACTGTCGTGCTGCCGCGAAAAACGTCGCTGACACGAACTTGGCGTCCTGAGCGCAATACTGATATTGCTTGTAGATCTCCTCCTCCACGGCCAGCTTCTGCGCCTCGGGAGAGTTCTCCACGCTCGCTAGCCTTCTCGCAATAGCGTCCTTAACTTCCGGTCCACAAGCCGGTGTGGTTTGCGCAAACGCGGTCGTGGACTGGAAGCCTAATGCGGCCAATCCCGTAACTACTAACATTCGCGCAACGCGCGTGAAAACTCCCAATTTAGTAACTAACATGTCCGTATCTCCTTTTCTTCGTTGTCGTTTGATGGATGCAATGCTTTGCAAGTCACTGACCGGCCCAGCCTGTCCGATCGTTTAGTGAAGCCGATTGCAATACCGTTTCAAAAAGAAAGTGATATCGTTCGCTCATGTCCGGGAAGTTGATTTCAGGGAACATGATGTCCCCAGGGAAGGAGCAAACAATTTGAGCAGCGTACGAGTACTAGTAGGCACCCGCAAAGGCGCGTTCGTCCTCACGTCGGACGGCACACGAGACCAGTGGGAGGTGAGTGGCCCACACTTCGCCGGTTGGGAGATCTATCACGCCAAAGGATCCCCGGCAGATCCCAATCGGATCTACGCCTCGCAATCGGGCGGCTGGTTCGGGCAACAGATTCAGAGGTCTAACGACGGCGGAACCACTTGGGAGCCCGTGGGCAACAAATTCGCTTACGACGGAAATCCCGGCTCGCATCAGTGGTACGACGGCACACCACATCCGTGGGAGTTTAAGCGGGTCTGGCATCTGGAACCATCGCTTACAGATCCGGACGAAGTTTACGCTGGCGTAGAAGACGCCGGGCTATTCCGGACACCGGATGGTGGACAGAACTGGGAAGAGCTTCCGGGTTTGCGCGGCCACAATTCGGGTCCGCACTGGCAGCCCGGGGCCGGAGGGATGTGCCTGCACACCATCGTTCTCGATCCGGCTAATCCAGAACGCATCTTCATCGCGATCTCGGCCGCGGGCGCATTCCGCACTGACGACCGCGGCGCGACCTGGCGACCCATCAACCGCGGCCTGCGCTCCCAATACATCCCAGATCCGGACGCCGAGGTAGGGCACTGTGTGCATCGGATCGCCATGCATCCCTCGCGTCCAAGTGTGCTGTTCATGCAAAAGCACTGGGACGTCATGCGCAGCGACGACGCCGGCGATTCCTGGCATGAAGTGTCCGGCAATCTCCCAACAGACTTTGGCTTTCCTATCGACGTTCACGCCCACGAACCCGAGACCATCTACGTCGTGCCAATCAAAAGTGACTCCGAGCATTACCCTCCAGATGGCAAGCTCCGCGTCTATCGCAGCCGCAGCGGAGGCAACGAATGGGAGCCTCTGACAAACGGCCTCCCGCAGAGCAATTGCTACGTCAATGTCTTGCGCGACGCTATGGCAGTCGATTCGCTCGACTCCTGCGGCGTCTACTTTGGGACCACAGGAGGACAGGTTTATGCATCAGCGAATGCGGGCGACACCTGGTCACCAATCGTGAGAGATCTTCCATCGGTGCTATCCGTCGAAGTGCAAACTCTCGCGTGACAATCAGGGTTGTACTCCCGGCGCATCTGCGGACGCTGGCGCGCGTTTCAGGTGAGGTAACTCTCGATGTCGACGGCCTGGTAGTGACGATAGATTCCGTCCTCGACGCTCTGGAAGCAAGTTACCCGACTTTGCAGGGAGCCATCCGCGACCATGTCACCCGAAAGCGGCGCCCCTACGTGCGATTCTTCGCATGCGAACAGGATCTGTCGCACGATCCTACGGACAAGCCCCTTCCTGAAGCCGTCGTGAAAGGCACAGAGCCGCTCCTAATAGTCGGCGCTATCGCAGGCGGCTCAGCGTAAGTCACGCGATTGGGAGCTTGGATTCGCTCACCACCAGAGCAGTGCGTGGGGCGGGCGTCCACGCCTGCAGAGGGTCTCCAGACCCACTTCGGTCGGCTGGCGCATTGCCACACCAGGTCAAGGCCTCGAATTAAGCGCTATGCGATTCCCTTCACTGTCTTCGAACTCGGCCACGAATCCGTTCGCGCCAATAGCCGTCTTAGGGTACAGAGTCTTACCCCCGTTGGCATGAGCGCGCTTCAGTGACTCGTCAATGTCGCCAGTATGGAAGTACAGAATCGGACCGTTCCTGGTCGGTACGTAGGCCTCACCTTTTGCCAGCGCACCCGTGATTCCCTGAGCGTTCCCGGAAAGCGGGAAGAGGGCCATCTCATTTCCATCAATCGTTTCGCGCTGGAACTGAAATGCGAAAACGCCCTCATAGAACCGAATGGCGCGATCCATATCAGTAACCGGAATCTCAAAGTAGACAACTGGGTTCGATGGCCCGGATGCTTCAGTCCTGGATGCGTCAGTCATAGGAGTCAAGCTCCTCCTCTCGCCACAGCTAAAGAGGGTAGCGCACAAACAAAAGAAGACAGTGGTCAAGGCCAAAGCATTCATCCTAAGGAGCCCTCGCAGACAGCGCACAACCTAGTTTCTCAGTTAGGAAGGAAACATCCTGGCTGACAACCCATAACCGTACAGTTATGCTTTCAGCTATACGCAGGCTGCTGCTAACGAGCTCTTTAGAGCCCTCGCCGATCCGACTCGCCGGGCGATCTTTGAGCGACTTAGCCGCGACGGGGCACAAACCGGTCCCTCGTCGTCGAACGAGTCTTGCCGTATTCCTCGGAGAAAATCTGGCCCGCCTGACACAGGCTCCACTCATCGAGGAGTTGCCGGTGTCCAATGACTTCCAGCCGGTTGTGGGACACCCCTTCACACTTCGATTCCCGGTCCTCTGACTTGTTGCCACACGCGCCACGAAACCCCAAAAGCCTCCAAAACCCACCCCGTCCTAAAACCCGTTGACGCGCTTCTTTTAGCCACTTTCATTGGCAAATCCACCAATCCACACCCCAAAAGCTTGACACCCCGTGCTCTAATGGCACGGTGGGGCGCCCACGGACAAGATCCGTGACGGCGCCCTTTTCTTTTTGGAGGTCCTCACAATGGCAACGCAAAAGCAAACCGACGCAAATCGTC
>JACMLA010000426.1 GCA_014379815.1 Bryobacteraceae bacterium
ACCGACGATCGTCATCCAGATGTCGCGGTCGAGCCCGCAACGAATCCGCTTACCGATTGCATCGCCATTGGGAAACTCGCGCAGTACGAAGGAGCGGTTCACGATGGCCACACCGGGAGCTTCATAGGTATCCCGCTCCTCAAAGTCGCGGCCCCGCAGCACCGGAGTCTTCATCGCAAGGAAGAACTGCGGCGTGGTCACGTTGAAGCCTGCGTTCGGTTGCTGCGACTGAGAACCACCTGCCGCGCGGCCCTCGATCATGTAAGAGCCGTTAGAACCTTTCTTGCCCGCCGGCAAACCCATAACTCCGGCAGCAGCCTCCACGCCCGGCACGGTTCGCAACTGCGGAAGCAGATCCCGATAGAAGTACGCAGCTTTGCGCACAGCACCATCGTCCTTTGCCGCGACACTCGTGTTCATCACAACCAGCTGGTCCGGTTGGAAACCCAGATCCACGTCAGCCAGAGCCGTCATAGTCCGGAACAGCAATCCTGCCCCTACTGCCAGAACCAGTGACAGAGCAATCTCGGCAACCACAAGCGCATTCCGCATGCCTTGGGAACGCATCCCGCCGAGCACACCTTTCTGGTTGCCCTGCCGCAGCGCGTGATTCAGATCGATGCGCGAAGCTTGGAGCGCCGGCACTAGCCCAAACACAAACACGCACGCTGCCGAGCACAAGATTACGAAAACCAGCATGGCAAGGTCCACCCGAACCTCATCAGCTCGAGGCAGGTTCTGTCCCGCAAGGGTCACCAGCAGATCTGTACCGTAGATCCCTATTCCTGCGCCAATGCTGGCGGCCAGAACGGCCAACACAGCACTCTCCACCAGCAATTGGCGGATGATCTGACTCCGGCTTGCACCCAATGCTGCCCGAAGAGCTAGTTCCCGGCCGCGCGAGGTAGCCCGCGCCAGCAGCATGTTTGCGACATTTGCGCACGACAGCAACAACAGCAGACCCACTGCCACCATGAGCAACTGCAGCGTCGATTTGGTAGACCCGGTAATCGTATCCCGCAGCAAGTTGACCAGGATCAACTTGTCTTTGTCGTCTTTGGGATAGGCCTGCTCCAGCCGCGAGGCAATCGTATTCATTTCCATACGAGCCTGATCGAGTGTGACGCCAGCTTTCATCCTTCCAACTACGCTGAAATTGTGTGCAGTCCGGTGTCTGGACCATTGCTCGCCGATCCAGGACGAGGGCACCCAAAAGTCCGCCCTGGTTGTGTTGCGAACCGGGTAGTGAAAGCCTTCGGGCATCACACCCACAATGGGAAACGATTGAGACGCCAGCCGGATGGTTCTTCCCAGAGCCGCGCTCGCTTGGCCATAGTGAGACCGCGCAAACGAGGTGCTGACCAGTATTGCGTTCGCTCCGTTTGGCTTCGTTTCGTCGTTGCTAAACAGGCGTCCAGCGGCAGGCAGAACACGCATCACTTCAAAAAACTCCGGCGTTACGACGTACACACCGGCGAATTCGCCAACCTCGCCCGCCTTGACCCCGGACTCCTGACCCATGAACCAGGCCATCGCCTGGAATGAGCTTGCCTGTTGTTTCCAGTCGAGGAAGTCCGGGCCAGACACATTTCCGCCCCTTGTTGGCCTCGACCGCCACGCTGTCTGCAGGGTTACGATGCTGTCCGGCTCAGGGTAGGGGAGCGGCCGCAGCAGCACGCCGTGCACCACGGAGAAGATCGCGGTATTCGCGCCAAGTCCCAGAGCCAGCGTCAGGATAGCGGCAGCCGCGAACGCTTTCTGTTTCAGAAGACCTCGAATGGCGAATCGGAGATCGTTCCGCATGGTGAGCATCGTAGGCACGAGAGCTGCCGAAACGACAGCGAGCGAATCTAACGAGATGCGAAAAATCAGGTGTCCAAAAGCGGACAGTTCGCGACAGGAGCGGACACACGGGCCTGCTGATTCAGGACCTGCGCTAATTTCCGATGGGCGCTAATTTTCCCCGGTAGTCGCGTCGAGGAACGCGCGCAGACGGTGGCTGCGGCTTGGATGGCGGAGTTTGCGTAAGGCCTTGGCTTCGATCTGGCGGATGCGCTCGCGGGTGACTGCGAAGTGCTGACCGACTTCCTCTAAGGTGTGTTCGCTTCCGTCCTGCAGGCCGAAACGCATTTTGATGATCTTCTCTTCGCGGGGGCTTAAGGTTTTGAGGACCTCCGCTGTTTGCTCCCGCAGATTGAGATTGATGACGGCCTCGGACGGGGACGTTACGCGGCGATCAATGAGGAAGTCGCCAAGGTGCGATTCTTCTTCCTCGCCCACCGGAGTTTCCAGCGAAATTGGCTCCTGGGCGATTCGTAATACTTTGCGAACTTTGCCCACAGGCAATTCGAGGCGTTTCCCAAGTTCTTCGGTAGTTGGGTCGCGACCAAGCTCCTGCTGCAAATGCCTTTGCGCACGCACCAGTTTGTTGATCGTCTCGATCATGTGCACGGGAATTCGGATCGTCCGTGCCTGGTCCGCAATCGCACGGGTGATTGCCTGACGGACCCACCACGTTGCGTAAGTTGAGAACTTGTATCCGCGCAGATAGTCGAACTTGTCGACTGCCTTCATGAGGCCAATGTTGCCTTCCTGAATCAAATCCAGAAACTGCAAGCCACGATTGGTGTAGCGCTTGGCGATCGATACAACAAGGCGGAGATTGGCTTCGATCAGCTGTTTCTTGGCGCCCTCGGCTTCCAGTTCCCCTTTCTCGATGACCTGCAGAGTCCGGCGCATTTCGACGACCGGTGCTCCGCACTCTTCCTCGATTTGCTGCAAGCGTAACGCGCACTGGCGCACATCGCGCCTTGCCGAGCCGTTGGACAAAGCGAGTGCCGCGGGATGGACGTCGTTCAGCTCGGCCTTACGTTGCGCACGCGAGATCTCTTCTTCCAGCATCCGGCACTCGTCTACTGCGCTTCTGAGGCGGCCAATCAAGGAGCGCCTTGCCGGCGTACTGAACGGCAATGACCGGATCTGGCGCGAGAGCCTGACGACATTTCGCGCCAGCTCCCAGCGACCCATGCGATATTGACGGGGCTTTAGCTGGCGGGATACGGCCTGCAGCTTTTGTCGAACCACCAGAACTTTGCGGTACTGATCGGACAGTTTTTCTATGGAAGCAAGAAAGTCGGTCGTTTCGGGATCTTCTCCGTCCTCTGCCGCAGGCGTGTCGGGCAGAACGAGGATCTGGCGGACCTCGACGTTACCTGAGCGGACATTGACGGCGAACTGCAGAATGCCCTGGATCACGATCGGAGAACGGGAAAGTGCTTTGCCGACAGCGCGATTTCCACGCTCAATCCGACGGGCGAGTTCGATTTCGCCTTCCCGCGTGAGCAGGGGGACGGTGCCCATCTCACGCAGATACATGCGCACCGGATCGTTGGTCTTGTCTGCTAATTCTGAGGCGAGGTCGACATCGGAGAATTCGTCGGAGTCTTCGGACTTCTTTTCGAAATCACCCCGGGGTTCTTCGAGAATGTCGACGCCGGCGGAATCGAAATCCGCAAGAATGTCGCCCAGTTCAGGACCGGCTGCGATCTCGTCTGGCAGGAGGTCTCCAACTTCGTCATAGAGAACATAACCCTTCTCTTTGCCGGTATCGACCAGTTCCTTTAAACGACTATACTTGTCGTCACTTGCCACCGAAAACCCCACTTCTTGCACCCCGAACGTCCATTGGGATCCCCCGATTGTAACTCAGTCGGTCCGGGCGCGGTTTCTGCATTTCCGTTCCGACAAAGGCGCCATCAGACGCATTGCCTCTTCCAGATTTCCTGACCTCTCCGCTTGTTGAATTGCGCGCGATACTTCACGCTGACGATACGATTGCTCCTCGGTCTCGACCATATTCAGGAAGACATCGGCTTGCTCACAAGACAGAACGTCAGAAGAAGTATCGGTGAAAAGGGCTTCGAACATGAGAGCCCGGGTGCCTTCTTCTACACGGGACTCGAGGAGGCTGTAGTCGAAGCGTGGATCTTCTTCCAGTAAAGCGGAAACAGCTTCGATCACTGGCCACGTTACGAAAGCTTTCACAGTGGCGTACCCGGTCAACCGTGGAAGAAGCAAGTTTCGCAGCTCGACATCCTGCACCAGACCGCGGATCAGCATTCGCTCGCGATGCGGAATGACGAGAGGCTTCTTCGCGGGCGCGGGAGATCCGCTACCGGGTATGCGATTCTGGCCTGGCATTTTGCGAAACTCAGCGAGCACGAGATTTCTGTCGAGACCGAGGTAGTCGGCTATCTCGGTGGCGACGGCTGCACGTTCGAGAGGATCGTGAATCTTGCGCAGGGCAGGCAGAAGCAGAGCGTTGTAACCCTCCACGCGCGCCTCCGCCGAGTTGCCTGAAAACTTCTTGCGCGCACGATCCGCGAGCCAGATGAAATAGTTCGCTGCCCGATTCAGTCTCTCGGAGTACGCTTCGGCACCCCGCTGCTGAATGTATTCGTCGGGATCGAGGCCGTTCTCCAGTTCCAGTACACGCATTTTTACGCCTTCTTCCAGCAGCATCTGAATCGAGCGCTCTGTCGCATTGGCACCCGCGTTGTCGGGGTCGAAGTTCACAACCACGTTCGGGGAGAAGCGCTTCAGGGTTCGCACCTGTGTTGCGGTTAGGGCGGTCCCGCAACTGGCGACTACATTGCGAACGCCTGCTGAGAAGACGCCGATCACATCCATGTACCCTTCGACCAGAATGCCGCGGCCTCCTTTGCGGATACCATCTTTGGCGCGATGCAGGTTGTACAGAACACTGCTCTTGTCATAGATGGGCGTCTTCTGGGAGTTGAGATATTTCGGTTCGTCTTCGGCTCGAAGAGCACGTCCTCCGAAGGCGATGATTTTGCCGGATTCGTTGTGAATCGGGAACATCAGCCGGCCGCGGAATTTGTCGTAGAGGCCTCCATCGTCGCGCTTCCCGAATAGACCTGACGCTTCCAGTTGGGCGGGGCTGTATCGCGATCCAAACCGGCGCAGCAGGCTATCCCATGAAGGTTCTGAGTAGCCCAGCAGAAACTGCTGCGCCGCCGATGAAGCAAGACCTCGTTTGGTGAGGTACTCCCGAACGTCCGAACCGGCTGCTCCAAACAGATTCTGTGCAAAGTACACCGACGCCTGTTCGTGCATTTCAAACAGAGCTGCCCTGAGATCGGTATCCGGATCGTGCGGACGATCCGCCCGCTGGGGGATGGGAATGCCATTGCGTTCTGCGAGAGCCTTCAGAGCCTCCCAGAAGGTAAGCGTTTCGATTTCCTGAACGAACTTGATGACGTCGCCGCCGGCTCCGCAACCGAAACACTTATAGATACCGAGCGCCGGGTTGACGCCAAACGACGGACTCTTTTCTGTATGGAATGGGCACAGACCGACGAATCGTCCCCCAGCCTTCCGCAATGGAAGGTACTCGCGGACAGTGACAACGATATCGACCTGTGCCTTGACCTGTTCGGCGAAGTCCATGGTTTAGCTTCCCTGGTTTAGATTCCCTGGGGGAGGTGAGCTTTTATTATGAGTTCAGGCGGCGTCCGCGTACGTCCGGGCAGTCCGGATGTCGGCGACAAACTTCGCGTACTCTTCTTCCTGCCGGGCCGGATCGGGCATTCGCAGCAGGAAGCTGGGGTGCACCGTGGCGAGGACACTTCCGCCGTAACGATGCGGCATGACAACGCCGCGCTCCTCCAGCAAGCGCATGCCGCGACCGATCACTGAGAGCACGGCAGTGTTGCCCATGGCGACGATCATGCGTGGCTTGACGCGCTGCAACTCCGCTTCCAGCCACGGTTGACACGCTGCGATTTGCGCTTTGCTCGCCGTTTTATGGATACGGGCTTTGCCGCGAGCTTCGTAGCGGAAGTGTTTTACGGCGCTGGTGATGTAGATGTGCTCACGCTCCAGACCGGCTTCGGCCAGAGCGCGATCGAATAGTTGCCCTGCAGGTCCGACGAAGGGACGACCTTCTCTGTCTTCGTTGTCGCCCGGCTGCTCGCCGACAAACATCAGCCGGGCATCTCCGGGGCCTTCACCGAATACGGGCTGCGTCGCATGCTGCCACAAGTCGCATCCCCGGCACTCGTGAATCGCTTCCTGAAGCAACGGTAGATCCGCTCCTGAGGGGACGTACGGAGCTGCCGACTGTACTTGCTTTCCGATCATTCCCTGCTCCCTGCCGATGCTCTCGCGCGCGAGTTGGCGGATCAGTTCTGCTTCCGGCAATGTGCCCCACCGCCGCTCTGGCATATGCTGGCGCAACAAGTCGACGTTCACACGCGAGGGATTGAACGTCGATGCATAGTAGGCGCGCCACAGGTCTTCGAGGTCATCTCCATCGGGCGCGGCAGAACGCGGCACGCCGGGAGAAAACGTCAGCTCACCTGTGTTCCAGTGCGCGGACAGATCGGGTGTCAGGATGCTCCAGTGCATCGCGTGAAAGCGGCGCGCGAACCATGGCGACAAGGCTTCGACGATCAGGTGATCCGGCTCATACCAGGCGATGTAGCGATTCTCTTTTTGACGAAAGCGCACGAAGGCTTTCATCTGGTGCATGTCGCGGGTCACTTCTTTTCGCATACCGAAAAGCTCGCGCACTTCGGTATCGGTCTGCACTTCCAGAAGATAGGGCTCGCCATGCGTCAGGCGGTACAGGACGCGATAGAGCAGAGACCATCGCTGGTTACTGCGGTGGCACGCGACAAGTTGGGCGTGGTCCAGAAACGCTTTCGGAACCCTGACCGCTGCGGTGCCAGTGGGGAGTGGGGAGGCGAAGAGCGCGGACTGCGCGTCGTCGCCCCAAATCACATCGGCGGGCGGCACACTGGCCTGCAGCAATTGACGAGCTTTCTCGCGCCATGCGGTGAATGTTGGCTCAAAGCTGATGGTAATCACAATTCACCGACTCACAATTCACCCATTACCGTTGCGCTGAATAGACTCATCTGCTTCGGGACCTGTCCCGGTAACGCCAGAGTGTCGATCTGTTTGGGTGCTTCGTTGCGATCCGCGGTGATCACGAACCATTTTGCTTTTGCGATTGGGACGCGGAGTTTTCGGAGGTCGTCGAGTGTGAGGCTGCGATGACGCCGGGTCTGCAGAATTCGCTTTACGTTTTTGACGCCGAAGCCCGGCACTCGGAGCAGGGAAGACTTCGAAGAGCGGTTGACATCCACGGGAAAGAACTCGCGATGCCGCAAAGCCCATGCGAGCTTAGGATCCATCTCGAGGGAGAGATTCTCTTCTTCGGTTACGTCCTGCAGCGAGAATCCGTAGAACCGGAGTAACCAGTCGGCCTGATACAGACGGTGTTCGCGAACCAGTGGCGAGCGATCGAGAGGGAGGCGTCCATCGCCGTGAGGTATGGGGCTGAATCCGGAATAGTAGACGCGCCGCAGACGGTAGCGATCGTACAGGGCGGAAGCTTTGGTGAGGATTTCTCTATCCGGGCCTGGGGTTGCTCCAACGATCATCTGAGTGCTTTGCCCGGCACGCGCGAAGTCGCGCCGACCCTCATCGCGTGCTTCGAGAATGCCCTGATGAATCTGCCCCATGGACGTTTCAATTTCCACATGGGACTTTGCGGGAGCCAGCTTGTTGAGCTCCGATTGCGTTGGCAACTCTATGTTTGCGGACAACCGGTCGGCCCATTGTCCAGCCTGTGTCATCAGCTCCGGGGATGCGCCCGGCACCGCTTTCAGGTGGATATAACCGCCGAAGCGATGCTGGGTGCGAAGCAGAAAGCCCACGCGCACCAACTGCTCCATGGTGTGATCGGGGCTGTTGATCACTCCTGAACTCAGGAACAGTCCCTCAATATAGTTCCGCTTATAGAACTCCATGGTGAGGTTCACAACCTCTTCCGGAGTAAAGCGGGCTCGCGGCGTGTCGGAAGACACCCGGTTGATGCAATAGGTGCAGTCGTAAATGCAGTAGTTCGTCAGCAGGATTTTGAGCAAGGAGACGTAGCGGCCGTCGGGAGTGTAGCTATGGCAAATCCCGATACCTGTGCCGTTGCCAATACCGTCTGAAGGCGTTTTGCGATTGGACCCGCTGCTGGAGCAGGAGACGTCGTACTTGGCGGCGTCAGCCAGGATTGCTAACTTGTTCTGGACATCCATAGGCGGCGAACAGCAGGCGAAGCTGTCACCATTCTCACACGAACTTTCTAGTCCTGATTGCCGTCGATCTTCGACCCGCTTAAGATGCCGGTGAACACTCCGGTTTTGCCACGGCCGAGTGCATAAAAAGCCATCGACATCCGGGCAAGGACACCTGCCATTGACCCACCATGCAGCCCGATCCATGTCGCTACGCCGTTCGCGGAATCGGTCCACTCCAGTTCCGTCAGCTCCTTTTCAGGGGCGACGGCACCGCTGACGTTGACGTCTGACAGAACAAGAATTGATTTTCCGCCACCGCGGATACGCGAACACAATTCCAGATCAGCCCAGCGATCGCCGAAGCGTTCATCGAGGAAATGCATAGCTCGCAACAAGTCGCGCCGGACCAGCATGGGCGACCCCTGAGGGTATTCGACGGAATGCTCACCGGATCCTTCGATCGAGACAGCGCCGGGCAGATCGCCGGTTTTCCACGCCAACTGAAGCGATGCAGGGGTGGGAAAGCTCCACGCCTGAGGAATTGACGGACACACGGCACCTACGTCCGCGTTGGCTTCCAGTCTCGTTGCCAGGATCTGGACGGTTTCCGGCCCCACCCGGTAGGTGGGCGGCAATAACAGGATGAGCTCGCCCTTTGCCGTCCTTAGACCAATATTTGTGGAGCGGGTGGTTCCCAGACGCTTTGGCAAACGAAGGGTAATCACGTCCGGGAACTCCGACGGCACATCGGGAGTTCCGTCTTGCGACCCGTCATCCACGACAAGAATTTCCAGGCGAATCCGCTGTTTCGATGCTTCGAGACTCTCGAGGCACTGGCGTAACTCCGTTTCACAATCGCGCGACACAATCAGCGCCGTAACGCGCGGGACAAGAGTTTCCTCCATGGGCCTAAGCATGATACCAATCAGGACAGCACAGAACGGCGGTCGCTGTCGTTCAAATCGATGGTTAACTCCTGCGATTTCTGTTTGCGGGAAGCTGTAAGTGGATCGCGGGTCACAACGCTGAGTTGCGAGGGTATCGCCAGGGCCGTACCGGCATTTTCAATCGCGGTGAGGATATCCAGCAATACTTCTTCCTGCACGACTAAGAACTCATCGAAGTCCATCGTCTTCACATACGCGAAAATTTCGATGTCCAGCGACCACTGGCCGATGCCGATGAACCGGACGCGGGCTGGCGCTGGATCGACCTTTGGATGATTTAACAACACTCCGCGGAGCGTCGGAATCAGCTCGCGAATTTGCTGGGGTGTTGTTTCCCGGCGCAGGTTCAGAGTCGGGTGAAAGAAGATCTTGTCTCTTCTTCCGAAGTTCTCGATTTGCATGGACGAGAACGTTGCATTGGGTATTGTGACGACTGTTCGATCCAGGGTCCGGACGCGTGTCGATCGGAGGCCGATGTCTTCGACGAAGCCGAGCTTGTCGCCATAGCGACAGAAGTCCCCGATCAGAACCGGCTGGTCGGTGCTAACCGCAATTCCGCCAAACAAATTTTCTATGGTTTTTTGTGCTGCTAGTGCTACCGCGAGTCCGCCGACACCGAGGCCCGCGAGTACGGCATTTGTGTTGAAACCCCAGTTGCTCAAAGTGGCCAGAATGGCGATGGATCCGGCGGCTACCTTCACGGTTCGGCGACCAAGGGGAACGACCGATCGCGCGGAAGCGGCTTCTGTTCCTGTCATGCGCAGCACAAATTGCGCCGCGATCATGTCGATGATCCGCATTGCCAGCCATGCCAGAGCGAGGTAGGTCAAGGCAGCAAGGATGCGAAGCAGATAGGCTCGCAAGAGGACGGGCGGGCTGATAAGGCCCATGCTCGCCTGAATGATGGCCAGAGCGATCAGCAGCTGTAAGGGAGCAACTACTGCAGTGATCAGCTGTTCATCTTCTGACGTCTTTGTACGGCGCAGGAGAGGCAGCATGAAGCGCGCGAATATCCGCGCCAGCAGGGCAGAGACACCGAATGCTGCCAATACAAGCAGAGCCAGCCCGAGCCACTGCCACAGGCTGGTGTCCAGCGGACCCTCGGTCAACATCCACGCCGGCAGGTTCTGGCTTGCCCAGGAATGGCCCATCGCCTGGTACAGAGCCGGCACGAGGCGAACCGTCCCTGAGGAAATCAGCCAGACTTGCGTACCTTCGCGCGAGACCCGTTCCAGCAGCAGGTCGGTGCTCTTGGTTCCTGACGGAACCGATCCAAGACTTTCGAAATCCGGGTCAAGGCCGTCATTGAGATCGCCCTCCGCGGCGCTGCTCAACCTCCCCGGGTCGCCAGTCAGTCGGCGGTCGAGGATTTCTTTGAGCTGACGCGAGAGTTCGGGGCCATCGGTCGACCGGTAGCGCGCGTGCTCCAGATTGAGGAACGACGCGGCACGACGATAGTCGGCGGCACGACATGCCTCCATGAAGCCGAAAAAGGCGCTTCTCGGGGTGGCTCGCTGATCGTTAAGCCGGGGTGAGGTTGCGGGTACGGAGGGTGTCTGCGCAGAAGCATGCAAACAGACCAGGAGCGAAAGCAAAGGCAGCGCCAGAGGTCTCATGATCTTGTGAATGAGACACCCAAGGAGAAGGGTTGTTTCGCCTGTCGCAAGAACGGATGCGTGCAGGTCTTCGAGGGTGGAACATGCATGGCCAAACTCTTCTCTCCGCGGCCGGCCAGTGTTGGCTACCTTTGATTTCGAATGGCTCTGACTTTTCTGCGCGGACGCAGACGGATCTCACGGCAGAGTTGATGGACGAAAGCGCCTTACAGGAACGAGTGGTCGCGGCGTACGAGGATGCGAGGGAAGACGTGTATTACTACGCACTGAATTTTGGTTTGTCGTCAGGCCAGGCTCAGGAAGTTGCCCAGGAAGTTTTTCTGCGTCTCTTTACGACTCTGCGCAGAGGCGAAGACATCTCCAATATCAGAGGCTGGGTGTTTCGCGTAGCTCATAATTTAGCCCTGAAGGTCCGGGGCAAAGAACGCGAAGTCGGCGGGGTGGAGAACACGATCGAGTGGAGTATCAGTTCGGAAGATAGTCCTGAGAAGCAGGCGATAGACCACCAGCAGAAGCAACGGATCGCTGCGGCGCTTGCCGGACTCTCACCACAGCAACGGCAATGTCTCGATCTGCGTGTTGCCGGATTGCGCTATCGCGAGATAGCCGAAACTCTGGGCGTTGGTACGTCGACGGTGAACGAATTTCTGAGGCGCGCGATTACGAAGCTGAAGAAGGCCCTCGATGCCTGAACTGGTGCCTGGGAACGGGGGTGGCCGACCGCATCCGGATGAGGCAAGACTACTCGCGTTTGTCGACGCCGAACTGACTCGCCATGAAGCGTCGGAAGTAGCGCAACACCTTAGCGACTGCTCTCGATGCAGCGACACTGTGCAATCGATGCGGCAGATCGGCGAGCAATACCGGAGCGCGCGCAAGCTGGTACTGCCTCCCCCTCCCAGGGCCTGGTCGGACCTTGGACCCATGCTGCGGACGAAGAGCCGTCAGCCCCGGATTTCCCGCGTTAGTTTACGTTGGGCCGCAGCGGTTGCCGCAGCGCTCGCGATTGCCTTGCTGATTCCTACACTAAGTACGCGGAACCTTAATGCCGCGGAGCTGCTGCGTGAAGCTGTGGTTGCCGCCGAACGAAGGGCCGAACGAAGGGCCGAACGGCAGAATGATCCTCCCCGTCGTATTCGCGTCAAGACCACGAAGGCGCAATTCACCCGTTTGGCGAGGCAACAGAGCACCCTTGCGGCGCGGGGCGAAGAGCAACGTATTGCGATGCTCTTTGAACAGGCCCGCTATAGCTGGGATGAACCGCTGAGTCCGAAAGCGTTTGCGGACTGGCGGGATCAGCTTGCCGGAAAGGATGACCGTGTGCGCATCCTGAATGACACCGAGTGGGGTACCGGCAGGTTCTACCGCATCGCGACCACGACACCAACCGGCAGTTTGGCTGAAGCATCTATTACAATCCGCGCCAGTGACCGTCGCGCGGTGCAGCAAACCTTTCGCTTCCGCTCCGCGGATGAATTTGTCGAGGTCTCTGAGTTGCCTGACGAGCAGCCTGGGACAACGGTTACCAGCAGCGAAGCTGGCACGTCTTCCGATCGGGAGGTAACCGCTCAGCCTTCCGCTGCGAGATCCCTGACAGCCAGCGATGAACTTCGGGTAGTTGGCGCTATCCACTCAATTGGCGCAGATCTGGGTGAACCGGTCGATGTGCTGCGGGATGACTCTGCGGGCAGGATTATTGTGACGGCTCTTGCGGCAGATGCAGAGCGGCAGGCGCAACTCCGAACGGCGCTGGCTGGGATACCGTTTATCGAGTTACGGTTTGAGCAACCGGAAGAGCTGCGCCGCCCGGCTCCGATCGACAGGGCAGCCACGACTGAAAGGGCAGCCTCGAATGAAAGTGCAGGAAGAAAGCCGCGGGCTAGCGGGACTGTACAAGGCCCGACTGCGCTGCAGGATCGCCTTGCCAGCACGCTGGGAAGCCGGAACACGGCGGACAACTTTACGGATCACGTTCTGGACTTGAGCGAAGCCGCTCTTGCGAGGGCACATGCTTTGCGGAGTCTTGCGCGGCGATTCTCAGCTACTGTCGAAACGCAGTTGTCGCCTGCGGATATTGCGACGTTGCGCAAGATCGAAGAAGACCATACCCGGGCGCTGCTCGCTTCAGTGCGGGAGATGAATGAAGTGATACGACCGGTGGTGAAAGAGCAGGGGACAGCGAATCAGTCTCAGGCTTTCAACTCCTGGCAAGATGGCGCGGTCGAAGTTCTGCAGGCCGCGCGGGAAGTAGATGGCATTCTGACCACAGCGCTAGCGGGCGGAGAGGCCGCGGTGGACCCGGATGATGCTCTTTCCAGCCTGGGTCGTTCTGCGAGAGGTTTGCAGGAACGCGTGGCTCGTTTACAGACTGTGATTGCAAGGGCCCGTTGATGCGTTGGTCGCACCTGTCTGCACTCGCACTGCTGTCGGCTGCACAGTTACTGGCTCAACCGAAGGCCCAGATTTCGGGATTTGTACGCGACAGCAGCACTGCGATTGTCCAGCAAGCGGCAATCAGCATCCTGAATCTCGATACGGGTATCCGGCGCTCGACGGTGTCGAATAGTGAGGGATTTTATGCGGTGTCCTCCCTCACGGCTGGTCAGTATAAAGTCACGGTGCGGAAGTCCGGGTTCACAACGATCGCCCAAACTGGAATTGCGCTGCATGCGATGGACTCCGGCCGGCTCGATTTCACGCTGGACATCAGCAGTGTTCGCGAGGAGATTACTGTTGGTTCGATCCCGCAATTGTTCAACACCAGCGATGCGTCGTCGGGGCTTATCAGTACCCGGGATCCCGCAGAGGCTTTGCCAATCAATGGTCGTGGATTGCAAGGCCTGATCGATCTGGCACCTGGCGTTCTGACGACACCGGCTACTGCGGGCGAGGCGGGTCAGTTTAGCGCGAATGGACAAAGGCCTGCGACAAACTACTTCACCGTCGATGGTGTGAGTGCGAACAATGGCGTGAGTGGAAGCGGATTGCCAGGTCAGTTTTCCGGCGCCGCGCTGCCCGCGATGACGGCGATCGGCTCTCTGCATAATCTTGTCTCTCTGGGTGAACTGGATGAGCTGCGAGTCCAGACATCGACCTACGCGCCTGAATATGGCCGCCTTCCGGGAGCGCAAGTCGCGGTGACCACTCGCTCGGGATCGAATGAGTTTCGCGGTGAGATCTTCGGTTCCATACGGCATGAAAAGGCGAGTGCTAACGACTGGTTTGCTAACGCTGCCGGTTTGTCGGCACTTCCACAGCGCCTGACCGACGCTGGTGGAACGGTCGGCGGTCCAGTGCTCCGCAACAGAACGTTCTTCCTTTTGTCGTCTGAACAATTACGCCTGCGACAGCCGGTAACATTTCTGATTCCTGTTCCCTCCCTACAGGCGCGCGAGAGAGCACCAGAGTCAGTCCGAGCTTTACTGCAAGCCTTTCCATTGCCGGATGGCCCGGAAGCCGGAGCGGGGATCTCGCTGCATACGGCCCGCACCAGCTATCCCGCTGATGTCGGCACCACCAGCTTCCGACTCGATCAGGCGATCCCGGATTCAGGCATACTGTTCTTCCGCTACAATTATTCGCCGTCTTCGAACTCGGCGGGATACCTGCAGCGCAACCAGGCCAGCTTCCACTCACACACTGGCACTTTCGGCATCATTACCGCGATGGGTCCGAGGTTCACCAACGACCTTCGCATTGGAACTACGCGTACGTCCGCACGTTCCGAGTGGCTGCCTGGAGCAGCTGCTATCGACTTGAGATCATTCTTTCCTTCACCAGGGCTTCCAGCACCCGGGCTTCCTTCAGAGGGTCAGGACCAGAACTTGTATGCGATCGGCATTCGGGGTTTCGGCCAGATTATCGCGGGAGATCCGGGTGAGTCGCGGCAGACCACGTGGAG
>JACMLA010000427.1 GCA_014379815.1 Bryobacteraceae bacterium
GCGGGAAAGTCAGGCCCAGCAGCGCCGCCAGCAATCCGGTTCCCAGATAAGAAATTCCGGGAGCAAAAGACGCATCCCAGCCCTGCTTGAGTGCCATACCTGCAGGCGTCAGCTTAAGCAGCAGAATGATGGCGCGCGCAATCATCAGCAGCATCGCTCCCGCCAGACCAGAGTCCAGTAACAACCGATACCCGTCAAAATGCTGGGTGCGAAAACGATAACGGTGGGAGTGATGAACCAGCCAGTAACCTCCCAGCAATGGGAGAATCAGCAGGTTCGTCGGCATGGCAGGAAGAAACTATCCTAACGTGAAGCGACAGCAGTTCAAGGCAGCAGGCGGCAGCAAAACGAAACAGCTGTTATTTTCGGGGTTTGAGGACAACAGAAGCGGAGGAGGCTGACGAAATCACCCGCCCGCTTAACTCGCGCAACGTCTCCCTTACCTCGTCTGACTGGAGTAACCGGCCTGTATCGACAACAGCCCGACCCTCGTAAGTCAGCGTCGAGTACTTACCAATCGCCCTCTTGGAACCTGAATTTCTGTTAGGAGCACCCATAGAGTTCGCTTACTCTGATGACCACTATAGCGATTTTGTTGCCTGGCAGGCAATCAGCGCTCTTCCCGGTCCTCGTCCTCTGTATCCAGCGCCAGCGGAGCAAATACACTGCGTCGCACCTCGGGATATGGTTGCGACCATCCCTTCACGTTGCCCCACAGAATCCGGTTCAAGCGTTCTGTAGGTACAGCATCCGGAACCAGCCAGTTCATCTTCGCCGAGGCAATAGCCCCTGCCTTCGCCGGTCCTGAAAGCGCGCTCACCGGCGGGTTCAGAGCATACAGATCCTGCTTCGGCCGAACCGAGGAGAACGGTGTCAGATCTGGCTGCTCCGTAAAACTGTTGCGCATATCGTTTGCGATCAGATCGAACAGCGACATCGTCGGCAGACCCAGCATCAGCTCCATCGTCTTCAACATGCTCTGATGCGAATAGAACGTCGAATCGACATGTCCCCGGCGCACATAAGGGCTGGCAAGGTACGCCGTTGTCCTGTGCCCATCCACGTGATCCACCCCGTTCTGGGCATCATCCTCAACAATGAAGATCGCCATCTTCGGCCAGAATGAGCTCTTGCTCAGCGCTTCTACAACCTGTCCGACTGCGAGGTCGTTATCCGCGACCATCGCTTTCGGGCTCGACGTTCCCGGCGACGTACCAAACGTGTGGTCCGAAGGCAGTTGCAACAAAACAAGATTGGGAAAGCTTTTCGAGGCTTCGTAGCCTTTCAAATCGGATAGGAAAATCTGTGCCCTTGCCACGTCCGGGATAGCATTCGTATAGGCCGGAAAGTGGGCGGCCAGAATCTTATTCAAAGGCTCGAGAGGAGCGCGGGTAGTCCAGTCTTTCGTGAAATCTCCGCCCGACTCCCAGCGCTTCAGCAGATCCACGCGGTCCGAGGGCTTAGCCTCACTCATCCGGCCGGCGTATTCGCCATACACCTTCACGGAGCGGCCCTTCGCGAGCGCGTAATCCCAGATGAATCCACCGGAAGAGTACGCCATGGGATCGCTCCCATCGAAGGGATAACTGCGTCCGGCATATCCTGGCCACAAACAGTACTCGGTTTCGTTAGCCTGCGTGACCCACTGATGTCCATCGCCGCTGTTGCCGCCCGTGGCATAGAAGTTATCCAGCAAAACAAACTGATCCGCCAGCCTGTGCTGATTCGGCGTGACATCCTCGCCAAACATCACCAGTGAGGCGTCGCCGTTGCCCTTAGGCATATCGCCAAGCACCTGGTCGTAGGTCCGGTTCTCCTTGATGATGTAGACCACATGGTCGATTGCAGAGGGCTCACCCGAACGCATAGGCACCGGCAGGCGCGGCGCATTTCCTGCCGCAGCAGCTCTGGTCTCCCCGCGAGAAGATCCAGCCAGACGCAGTCGGTTGTTCTCGGCAACTGCGGTGGTAAACGAGGCAAGCTGCGCGGAATCAGGCATTGGCATCACCGCTACCGAACCCCGGTACGAATGCACGAATCGTTTCGCCGGAGCCTCGCGCCACCCCGAACCAGCGCCCAGTAGTGACGATACAGCAAGATGCTTCCCAACAGGATCCACCGCAACGCCATTGGGATACCAACCTGTGGGAATCATCCCCAGCAGCGTGCCGGTTTCACTCGCGATCACGGCTACAGCATTGATTCCTCCGCAGGCCGCATACAGCTGCTTGCCATCGGCCGAGACCGCAAGTGCCGTAGGAGCAATGCCCCGTACTGACTCTGTA
>JACMLA010000428.1 GCA_014379815.1 Bryobacteraceae bacterium
AGAACTGGAGGTGGAGGTGGAGGCAGAACTGGAGGTAGAGGCAGAACTGGAGGTGGAGGTGGAGGTGGAGGCAGAACTGGAGGTAGAGGTGGGGCAGGCGTCCACGCCTGCAGCGGGTCTCCAGACCCGCAAATCACTAAATAACCACGTTAGCTAACGCAACTTCAGTCCCAAATCACGGGTAGTGACGTCTGCAAAAAGCCAGACCGTGTCACGTTGGCTCCATGAAGGTAATCCATTTTCTCTACGCTACGGCACTGACCGTGGCAGTCGCAACCCAGCCGGTGTGTGCCGGAATCATAACCTACACCAGTAACGCCGCATTCCAGGCCGAAGTCGCAGCGCGGGGAGTTGCGTTACAGACCGATAGCTATGAGGATCTGCAGCAGGGCTTCCTGTCTGGTCCCTTACACCGGAGCGGGCATGCCGTCACCACTCCGGGAGATCATGTATTCATCATCGACAACGTGCTCGACGCCACCGATGGAACCAAAAGCCTCGGTGCCAGCGGACCCCGCAGACCAGTCACTTACACCTTCGAGACACCTATTCATGCCTTTGCCATCGAGGCGGTAGATGCCCTAAGTATCCTTGGGGGAGACTTTACAGTGCAGATCGACGGTGGGCAGCCGGTGACACTGTTTTCCGGACAGCTCGCATCGCGCAACCGTCAGTTCATGGGAATCATCGATGCAACCACCCCCTTCACCTCGCTGACTTTCAATGCTACGGACTTCGTGGACAGCTGGAGTTTCGATAACGTCCAGTTTGGAGCATCCGCAGTTCCCGAGCCAGGCGCCTTTGTACTGGTGAGCGCAGGTCTGGCCTGCATTGTCTTCCGAAGGACACGACGCCAGTAACGCTCTTAGACCGGGCGGCTTCAACGGCACTCTCCCGTGTTGCCGCCCTGCAAAACAGAAGCGCTAAACTGCACGAGGGGCTATCGTGCATCAAGTGCTGATCTATTCCGATTCCTTGACCTGGGGCATTGTTCCCAATACCCGCAAGCGGTTATCCTTCGCACAACGCTGGCCCGGCATATTGGACACCCGGCTCAACGAGTCCGGCATTCCGGTACGAGTAATCGAGGACTGTCTCAACGGTCGCCGAACCGTTTGGGAGGACCCCTTCAAACCCGGCCGGAACGGACTCGAGGGTCTGCCCCAGTGCATCGAAAGTCACTCACCGCTGTCCCTTGTAATCCTGATGCTGGGGACAAACGACTTTCAGTTCTCACACCCCTGGAACAACGCATGGACCGCAGCGCAGGGAATCATCGTGCTGGTCAAAGCGATCCGTACCGCCCCGATAGAACCAGGTATGCCAGTGCCTCAGATTCTGATCGTGTGCCCGCCGCAGATTCGCACTCCAAAGGGAAGCACCGCGCTAAAGTTCCAGGGTGCCGAGCAACGCTCCGCCGGTCTTGCCGAGGCGTACCGCGAAGCAGCGATCGATCTGGATTGTCCCTTCTTCGACGCCGGCAGTGTCACGTCGGTGAGTGAACTGGATGGCGTGCATCTTGATGCGGATCAGCACCCGCCGCTTGGCAATGCACTAACCGGAGTCGTGCGCCCAATTCTCGCCGGAATCAAGCTGACTTAACCTGCTGCCTGTGTCCGCTTACGGGATGACTCCAATCGCCGCGCTGTACGCACCCATAGCGCGGTGATAATCAGCCTCGGCATTGATCTCACGCTGCATCGATTCCACAGTCGCCAGTTCCCGGAGGTTGAGCTGAAACAACGTGCCCTCGCCCAGTTCGAAGCGGGTCCGTTCCGCGTCCTCCAGTTGCCGGCTAACGCCTACCTCATCGCGCACGGCCCCAAGCCTCTGGTGCGCCGTCTGTACCGCTGACGCGGCATCCTGTACTTCCGCGATTACCTGATCCTTCGCAAATTGCTCCCGCTGGCGGATCTGCACAATCCTCGCTTCAGATGCGCGCAGTCGCCCGGTAGCTGTGCGGCGCTGCCAGGGCAGCTCCACATTCACGCCCGCTTTCAGCTCCTGTGGGCCTCGCCTGACAAGCCCGGTGCCTGACTCGGAAGTAAAGCCAGCAATCACGTCGAGCGCGGGAAGCTGCTGATTCCGCGCCTGCTGCACATCCACGACATTCTGCTCAAGCTGGGCCTGAAGACGGGGAATCTCTGGCCGCCGCTGCAGAGCACGCGCCGCGTCTTCCGCAACCTGCGTTCGCGGCAGATCCTGAGCCGCGGGAAATGCATCAGGCAACCGGTCCGCCGCTGGCAACTGAGTGCCGCCCTTATCGTCGCGATAGTAAAGCGAGAGTGTGATTGCCGCTTGCTGCAGCAGTCGCTCAGCCTCAATAACCTGCCCCTGCCGCTGCAACACCGCCCGGCGATTATCTGCCGCATCAATGGCCGGAATCAAACCTCCCTTGACACTCTCATCGAGAAAGGTCTGCCTGTTTTGCGCGATTTGACGCACCGCCTGTGCCAGCGTGAACCGCCGCCCCGCCGCTACCCAGTCCCAGTAAGCGCGCGTAGCCAGAAGATTCACAAACAGCTTCTGCTGATCAATGCCGAGGCGCGCAATGTTTTGCCCGATGCGGGCTTTCGCCAGGTCTCCTCGTCTGCTGTCCGTAGCCCGGTCGCGAAGCAGTGGCAGCCGCAAGCCAGTACGAACTTCCCCGGCAGATCGCGTATCGAGCTTGCCATCATACGGCGCATAGCTGCCCTCTCCAAGACGATAGCCGCCAAGGAAGCTCAGACCCTGCATGGTCGTAGGTTGTTCAAAACTGAAATCCCAGCGGCGGTTCGTATAAAAGCCAAGGCTGTCCGAGTCCCACCTTCCACGCACGACAATGTCGAATCGCCCCTCTGCCTGAAGCGTCTCGGCGTTAGCCACTGCCTGATCCTGCAGCGTCGCCAGCAGGGGAGGATAGTGCCGCTGCACAGACTCCAGCACGTCCTCCAGTCGCAGTACCTGGCCTGACGCGAGAACGGGCAAAAACAAACCTGCAAACATCCTCGCCAGTGTCATTTGGATTTCCTGCTCACCGGACCTTTATCCTGCACTGCTTCTCCGCCCGCGGTCGGAGGGAAACCGTTAAACTGTCTCCAGAGTTCAAACCCGAGAGGGACAGTGTCCAGCAAAATCCATCCCTTAGAGCGCACTCCCTGCCTGAGGTACGTTGTGGTCGGCCACGGTTCATCATTGGGATCCGGCCCTGCCAGTACGCGGAACTTCCCTTTTCCGTCATCAGTCGAATCCACCAGCAACACGCGTGCGCCAAAGGTGCCCACAGCAACCGACGGCCAGCCAATGAACTGAACAGCAGGCCACCCTTCAAACTGCAACCGCACCGCACGGCCTTTCCGCAACAAAGGCATATCGTTGCCATTCACCAGAAGTTCAACAACCGGAGACGTGTTCTCCGGCACAAAGGAAGCAATCTCATCACCTGCCTTGATCACCGCGCTTCCAGGTTGCACAACCAACCGGAAAATCGTGCCATCCGCCGGTGCGAGTACAGCCTGCATCGCCTGGCGGTTCAGCCGGACTTCAATAGGCTGCAGAGCCTGGCGGGCGCTGGCAATGTCACTTCTGGCCGAGCCCCGGGACGCCTGTGCATCGCGTATCAGAGCCGTACCGGTATTCACAGCGCGAGCTCGTTCAGCCTCAGCGGTGCGCTGGAAATTGCGAGCCTCATCCAGTGCCGCGTGCGCCCTTTTGAGATCCGCACCCGCCGTCTCGCCTTCTGCCTGCGCTACCTCCAGCTGTCGTTGCGAGACCAGGCCCTTTGGGAACAACGCCCGGTGACGATCCAGATTCTGACGGGCCACCAAAGCACGCGCTTCCCCGGCCTGTAATGCCTGCTCGGCTCCGCGTACGCGGTCTGACGCCTGCTGGGTACGGAAATCAGCCGCAGCCAGTTCGTTCTGCAGCGACTGCTCCAGTTCCAGAATCCGGCCTTCGAGCTGTACTTCGCGGTCGCTTACCGCACGAATACGGTCGAACGCCGCATCCCGCTCCGCACGCAGGCGCATCGGAAGTGTGGGATCGATGTCGGCAATCTCCACGACCGGGTCACCTTTCGCAACACGCTGACCCTCCACTACGTGCCACTTCACAACCCGGCCTTCCACCGGGGCGTCAATGGACTGTTGCCTCTCAGGCGGAGTCAGAGCCGTCACGCGGCCCGTCCCTGAAACGCTTTGTTGCCAGGGCGCAAACGCCAGAACCGCCAGAGTCAGCACAATCAGGGCGGCTAACGTCCACGCCATGATTCGCAAGGAATTTGGCGTCTGTACCAGGTCTGCATCCGAGTCAGCCGCCGGCTTCGGAATGACGGGGGGCGGAAAAGCAACAGGCTGCCGCATGGCGCTCATGCCCGTACCACCTCAGGGGCCGGCGTCCGTTCCCGCAGTTCGTTCAGGTGCGGTTCCAGCCTGCCTCCGCGGAACTCAAAAACCTGAGCGCACATCGGCCAGATGTCTTGCCTCTCGGTTGTCGCAACCAGCGTCCACGGCGCATCCGCTGCAAAAAGCGTTCTCACCAGCGGCCCGCGTATCTGCAAGTCTTCAATGTGGTCAAGCACTTCATCGAGAAGCAACAGCCGGGGTCTGGCAAGCAGTGCGCGCGCAATCATCAGGCGCAACGCCTGGCCTGGGGATAGCGGGGCACCTCCCGTAAACAGAGGCGTGTTCCAGCCCTCAGGCAGTGCCGATACCTTATCCAGCAAACCAACGTTTTCCAGGGCGCGGCGAATCATCAGAGGATCGGCATCACTACCCAGCCTGACGTTCTCCAGAACCGTCCCGGGAAACACATCCACTTCCCGGACCAGAGCGATCTGGTCGCGAAGATCGGATAAACGATAATTCCGATAGTCAATCCCATCCAGCTCCACCAGTCCGGAGGAAGGGTCCCTCGTGGCAAACAACAGATCGAGCAAAGTGCTCTTTCCGGAGCCGCTGGGACCATGAATCGCAACTCGCGCGCCAGCCTTGATTTCAATCGGCGGAGCTGACAGTAATGTCTGCTGCCCAGGGTGGGCAAACGTCACCCCCTGCAGCCGCACCGTGGCCGGACCAACAGGAATAGGCATCGCTTCCCCGCTCGATCGTTCGACGGCCAGATCCGTCAAATAGCCGAGCTTATCCATAGCCGCCTGCAAATCGTAAAAGCTTTCCAGCGACTTGCCGAACTTAGCCAGGCTGCTTACAATCATGTTCACCACAAGTTCAGCGGCGATCAGTTGCCCCAGCGTCAGCTGGCCTCGTATCACCAGCCAGCCTCCTATGCCAAGGAGGGCAGAGGTCGCAAAAGCCTGCAGCATTAACGATCCGGATATCTGGCGAACCAGCACCCGGAAGTGCGAGGCGCGATTCTGCAAGTAGTTGCTCACCAGAGTGCGCGTGCGATGTCGGGCATATCGGTCTGCCGCGCGCGACCGGAAAGCCGAACGGTGCCTCGCAATCTCTTCCAGCCAGGCCAGGACTTCATATTTTGCATGGGACTCGGCAATGCTGGTCCGCACCGCTCCATACCCAAAGCCGATGAGCACGACGCCAATCAACAGCACCAGCGCAATGTCAAACGCCAGCAGGTAGGGGTGGTACGCAGCCAGAAGCAGCATACCCATCAGCACCTGCATGATCAACGACAGTCCATCGACCAGCAGCAACGATACGCTTTTCTGTACCGTCACGACATCGAGGAAACGGTTCACCAGCTCCGGACCGTTCTGGCGGTCGAATGCTTCGAGGCGGACCCGCAGAAGACGGTCGGAAACCTGACTCGCCAGCCGCGCAAATACACGGCGCTGAATCATCTCTACAACCCAGAGGCGCAGAGACTGCAGCAGTGCAGCGGCGGATAGAGCGGCGAAAACAAGAATTGACAAAACCACAAGAGGCTGCAGCACAGTTCCGAACGCGACGGTGTTCACCAGAGATTGCGTAGCTACCGGAAGCGCCAGAGACAAAAGTCCGATCGCAATCGAATAGGCTACGGCGACCCCAAGATCACTTCGCTCCGCACGGATAAGCGTCCACGTCCGAGCCCACGGCGTTGGGTGCGCGTCATGAGGAGTAGAGGCCATAAGATCAACTTACGCTATCCAAGTCGTGTTTCGCAATATGTGCTTTCTGGTATGCGTATTGAAAAACATGTTTCGTAAACCGCGTTTTGTGGTAGGCTCGTTCCATGGAAGGCTGGACATTCCTAACCAATCACAGCCACGTTCTTCTCTCAATCGCCAGTGATCCCGCAATACGTTTGCGCGACGTTGCGCAACAGGTCGGTATCACGGAACGGGCGGCTCAGAGAATCGTCGCCGACCTGATCGAGGGCGGCTATCTGATCACCACCAAAATTGGCCGTCGTAATCATTATAAGCTCGATGCGCGACAGCCACTTCGCCATCCGGTCGAGCAGCATTGCCGGGTTCAGTCACTCCTAAGTCTGGTTGGCCCACACCCCACCGCGGAGAAACGCAGCCGCTAACTTGTTCTGTTAAGTCTGATAAGCACGAGTAAAGCCCTCAGCGTGCGCGCTTAGAAAATCCGCCAGCAAAAGCGGGTAACTCGTCGCCCCGTTTAAACTGCGCTGGTGGAGATATGCAATCAAAATCGGCGTCAGAAACGCAATAGCGGCATGCCGGCAGTCACCCTCGCGCATCTCCCCCCTCGATAAATGAGCCGAGAAGCGCGCCGCAATAGCCTCCAGCGTTGGCTCAAGCACTTCCCCAAGGTACGC
>JACMLA010000054.1 GCA_014379815.1 Bryobacteraceae bacterium
ATCTCATGATGCCCCCGCAGGGTCAGCGGTTGCCATTTCGGCATTCCAACGCCATTTAAGCCGAACGCAGCACTTTCTCATAATGCTTCTCATACAGCGGAATAAGCCGTTCCGCCGAGAAACGGGAGACCGCCGTATCCCTCGCCGCCCCGGACATCCGCAGGAGCTTACTCTCATCCGTGAGGAGTTCCACGACCCGCGCCGCCTGTGAGTCGACATCTCCAACTGCTTCGAGAAAGCCGTCTTCCCCATGCGTCACCAGATCCGGCACCCCTCCTGCGTTCGTGGCGATGGGGACAACGCCGCAGGCCATACCCTCCAGCGCGGCCAACCCAAAAGCTTCCAGTTCGCTTGGAAGTAACAGAACGCGCGCTTTTGGAAAGATTCGCTGCACGTGATCCTGCTTACCGAGGAACGTGACGGCATCCCGAATGCCTAACTCGCGAGCCAGTTGCTCCGCAGGACCCCTGTCAGGACCGTCGCCGACCATCAGCAGCGTAGCTGGAACGGATTCGCGGACCTTCGCCAGAATACGGATGCAATCCAGAACTCTCTTCACCGGGCGAAAGTTGGATATGTGAATGATCTGCAGCGCTGTACAGGGGCTTGCAGCCGGCCGGTATAGCTCAGGGTTCACAAAATTGTGAATTACGTCGATTGGATTCGCGACACCGAAGAATTCACGCGTCCGCTGTTCCATATACCGGCTGATTGTAGTTATTCCGTTCGATTTCTCAATCGAGAACTTAGTAATCGGGAAGTAGGACCGCTCGGCACCAACCAGCGTGATATCAGTTCCATGAAGTGTAGTTACGAAGGGGAGCCGCTTCCTGGCCTCAATCATCTGCTGCGCCAGCAGAGCGGATATCGAGTGAGGAATGGCGTAGTGAACGTGGAGCAGGTCAAGACCATAATTCTCGGCCACTTCCACCATGCGGGAAGCCAGCGCGAGGCAATACGGCGGAAAGTGGAATAGCGGATACTGCGTTACCTCAACCTCGTGATAATGCACCCGAGGTGTGTCGGGATCTAATCGGATCGGATTTGCGTAAGAAATGAAATGAATTTCATGGCCACGGCGTGCCAGTTCCAGCCCCAGCTCAGTAGCTACGATGCCGCTGCCGCCGTATGTCGGATAACAGGTGATACCGATTTTCATCGTCGTTCTCCCACTTGCAGGCGCAGCAATGCGTAACCAATTTGACCGTGCAGATTTTCCGCTGGTTCAGGCCGGTCGCCACCACCGAACCAGACTCTGATTCCATCCGGGCCGGGTACTACAGAGGGGTCGCAAACGACCGCCGAATCCCAGGCTTGTGCCCCGCTGAGAACTGGCTTTGTGCTAACACGGGTCCATCGCACTCCGTCCTGAGAGCGCGCCAGCCCAAGCCTCCGGTACTCCTTCGGATCCCGTGCCGTGTAAAGCATCCAGTACGAGCCTTGCTCCTGCCAGACCGCCGGCTCACCAAGACCGGTTTCGTCAAAAGCACCGGGCTCCCCTGGTTCCAGAACCGGGTTCGACCGAAGTTTCTCCCAGGCTACTCCGTCGCCCGACCTTGCTAAACCAAGCTGCTGCCGGCGCGCCCTGTCCTGTCCGAGATAGTACATGTAATAAGTCGTCCCAATACGAATGACATAGGGGTCGGCGACGCCTCTCTCGTCCCAGCTTCCCCGCGGCCCGGTCCCGAGTACAGGCTCTCCCTGCTTGCTCCACGTCTTTCCGTCAGCAGAGCGGGCGAGGCCAATCCGGGGAACGTCCCCGCCCTGATACCAGTACAGATAGCCCGATGTGGCATCGCCAAACGCCGATCCATTCGCTGCGATGTACCCGCCTTCCCAGGTGCGGGCATCGGGCGAAAGAACCTTGCCTTGCCGGGTCCATTGCAGTCCATCTGAAGAGACGGCCAGCCCGGTGTGCCATGCTTTGCCGTCGTACCCGGAATAGAGGTTCAACCAACTGCTGCCGGTCCGCAAGACCGACGGATTCAGCGTGTCCACTGCATCAAAGGAGCCCCCGGTACCTCGCCCGAGTACCGGCTCCGGGCGTACGTCCCAGAGCACTCGCACGGCACCCTGCTTCGGCTGCTCATCTGCAGGTAAAGTGAAATCGGCATACCTGCTGCATGCGCAAAGCAGGCATGCCAGTGCAACTACGGTAAGCCTCATTTGCCCATCGGAATCTGGAGTGTGAGTACAGCGCCTTCGGTGGGTTTCGACTGAAGCCGCATTTCGCCACCCAACGTACGGACACGCCTTTGAATGCTCTTGGGACCCAGTCGTAGAATTTCCAGTTCCTCCAGTGAGTATGTTCCGCTAAAAGGAAACCCCGAACCGTCGTCCTCAGCGCGGATTCTCAGGCCCTCGGCATCAGTCTCGATCTCCAGTTGCATACGCGAAGCCTTGGAGTGCTTGCGGGCATTGTTAAGAATCTCGCGGATGATCTGCAATACGTCCAGCGCCATACCGTCATCCAGCGTCGCCAGATTCCCGCAGAATAGTTCGGTGCCAATTCCGCTGTCTCTCTCAAAGTGCTCTACCGCTTCCCGCACTGCCCCGGTCAGGGTGCTGGACGTGACCTCGGCAGGCTGCATTCCCCGTACAAACGCCCGCAATTCGGTCACTTGCGTACGGCCCAGATCCTGTAGCTGCAGCAGTTCGCGAGTGGCGTGTTCTACGTCCCTACCGATCAATTTTCGGATGATCTCCAGCCGCATCTGAAAGCTGATGAAACTCTGCAACGGACCATCGTGAAAGTCCGCCGCAATCCTCTGGCGCTCCTGTTCCCGAGCCAGTTCCGCTTCGGACCGCGACAAGACAGACCGGCGAAGAGCCACTGCAAGTCTGTCTTCCATAGTCCTGCGCTGGATCGCAAGCACCAGACTGGTGCAGCCCACCATAACCACCACTGGCCAGATCAGAGACGTAGTGGGTGTGCTGACTACAGCGAAGGCTGCGATGTTCAACCCCGCTACCAACACCACCATGTACCAGCGATACATCAGACCCGCCTGTGTCATCAGCCAGGCGTAGACGGCTGCGGACAACCAGAATCCGGCGTCGCTGTCATGCGCCGCGCAGACCACAAATAACAGAGAGTCGACAATGAGCTGCAAGAACGGCAGCTCAAAACTCCAGGCAGGATGGCGCACGGCGACAATCGCACTTACCCCTGCGTACACCCCCAGCAGAGGCGTAACAATAGAAGACCACGCTGCTGGCTCGAGGATGTATAGCAGGAATGCGCCGAGGCCAACAAACACGCGCAACGTGCCCAGATGACGTCGCCAGAACAGCGGCATGGATGCCTGGATCGTCCGGAGACCGGTGGATGGCTCGGCAGACGCTACGTGCATCTCAGCGTCGGTAGACAAAGATGCTGTGGCTGCGCCCCTCGCCATCGTCTTCGATGTGCTCGACTGTCTCCGGCTTCCACCCGGAGAACTCGAAGTCGTGCGCGACGACGCGAGTACCCTTTTTCAATTGCTTCTCCAGCAGAGGCCGTAACTTCGCGTTGAACTCTGGCAACAGGTACACGGTCACAACGTTCGCCGACGAATAATCCTGCTGTAACGCATCACCGCACAGGACGCGTGCGGTCGCGTCCAGACCTTGGCGCTTGATCTCAGCCGTGCTCTGCCGGCACAGCGCCGCGTCGATCTCAACACCCGTGCTGTCGGCGCCAAAGCGTTTCGCAGCCATGATCACGATTCGTCCATCGCCGCTGCCCAGATCGAACATCTTCTCGCCCTTCTTCAAAGCCGTCAGCTGGAGCATTCGCAAAACGACGGAGGGCGGAGTAGGGAAGTACGGTGCAAGTTTCTCTTCTTCTTTCTTTACCGCCTGAGCACTCAGCAAGACGGAAAAGAGCAGCATCGCGATGCTCGGTTTCATAGAAAACGATTAGGGTTCCAGCCAGATTCGTACGCGGTTGCTTTGCGCACTACCCGCTTCGATATACAACTCGGCCGGGCCGCGGTTGACAATCGACGGAAGCTGGACTTCCACGAGATATAGCCCTGTGTACCCCGGAGCGAGGGTCGCTCGGGAGACCTGAAGACTCTCCCGATCGAGCCACGCTTTCACCGGCAAAAGCACACTTGGGGGATTCTCCAGTGGAGCAGGAAGAGCCATCGGCCAGTTCGGTGTCACCTTACCCAGCCCGCTCGCCAGGATTTGCACGCGCGTATGGGACCGGGCCGGTGCCGCGGCATCCAGCACCAGACCCGTGTCAGCACTCGTCAGCAACGGCTCGCCATCCCGATCGACGAAGATCGACGGAGATGCTGCCGAAAGGGGCACTCCCAGCTGGATTCTGTTACCGCTGACCGATTGCAGCGACACCATAACTGCGGTGCCAGACAGATCCCAGGGCAACTGAACCTGCGACTCGTGTTCCCCGGAAGCAAGCACCGCGGCAGCCATGTCACCCGCACGGGCAGACTGGATCCTCGCGCCAATCACACTCAGCAAGGACCCCGGCGCGGCAGCCCGCAAAACACGGTCGCCTGCACTGACCACCCTGGGATCGCGCAAACGGTGCGGTGCCATCGTGGCCCAAACACCCCGTCCATTCAACCCCGCATACAGCTGATTTCCGGAAGAGTCGAGCATGACGTCGCGCGCAGGTTCTTCCCGCAGCCTAGTCCAGGGTGTCGCAGGCGCCGCTGCCAGCGGATCCGTGTACGTCATGAAGACCCCGGCATCGGAGGCAACATAAACGGCACCGGTGATACGGTCCGTCGTAACACCGCGGATCGTTCCTGATGGCAGATCTGCTGTTACGTCGTCCCAAAATGCCCCCGCGTTTGTGGTCCGCAGCACTTTGGTATTCGTGATTGCAATCGCGAATCGTCCATCGCGAGAATCTGACGCAATCCTCACAACGCGGTCCGCCCCAGGCACCACCGGAGCCTCACGCCAGGTTCGTCCCCGATCGGTGGATACCAGCAATCGCCCTTCCGACGTACCGGCGTACACCGTTTCTCCCGAGCGCACAACTGCCGTCACGTTCGGAACCGGAACCGCCATCTTCAGCAGGGCTTCCCGCTGCATGACGCTATCTTTGGCAAGCCGCCATCCGCCGCGTTCTCCGGGGGACCAGAGTGCCTCTCCGGCATTTCTCAGCAGGACCCTCACTGAGGGATCGCTGTTTTGCGGCACCTCCAGAATTCTCTCCACCGGCAGGTTCGGCAGGTTGTCGTTCAAGCCAGACCAACTATTTCCAGCGTCTACCGATCGCCAGACTCCGTTCGCACCCGCGACCACAACCTCATCCGGATTCGCCGGTGAGACAGCAATATCGACTAGTTCTCCCCCGAGGATTGAGCGCCCGTTGAACTCGGTCAGATTCGCCCAGCTCCGACCTGCGTCGTCCAACCTCCAGGCGAAT